>JAQTNG010000297.1 GCA_028714015.1 Elusimicrobiota bacterium
TTGATGTCGAGCCCCACCCAGTCGATCAGGGGCAGGAGTGCGACGAGCCTCTCGGGATAGGCCCCGCCGGTGTGAAGGCCGATCTTGAAGCCCATGGCCTTGACCTCGCGCATCGCGTCCTCGAGGCCGTCCTGCAAGGTCGGCTCGCCGCCGCTGAAGACGACGGCGTCGAGGAGCCCGACCCGGCCGCGCAGGAAGGCGAGCGCCGACTCCCACTCCCGCTCCGGCGGGGAATCGGCCGGGATCAGGTGCGGGTTGTGGCAATAGGAGCACCGCCAGGGACAGCCCTGGAGGAACAGCACCGCCGAGAGGACGCCGGGATAGTCCGTCGTGCTCAGCGGCGTCAGGCCGCCGAGGCGAAGGCCCGCGGCCTTAGGAGACGAGCTTAGGCTCGCATTCCTTGAAGAAGCGGCGTTCGTAGTGCTCCCCCTTCTTGCCGATGTTGAACGAGGAGACCGGGCGATGATAGCCCATCACCCGGGTCCAGATCTCGCAGGGCTGGCGCTCCGAGTCTTCGAGTCCGACGACCGGCTGCGGCGAGGTCTTGTTCATTTCGCGCTCCTTTGCTTGTCGGCCAGGCGTTCGACGTCGCACTTCGGGCAGAACGGATGCTCTCCGTCCAGGTAGCCGTGGGTGGGGCAGATCGAGAACGTCGGCGTGATCGTGATGTAGGGCAGGCGGAAGCGCTCGAGGGCGCGCTTGACCAGCATCTTGCAGGCCTGGCCGCTGGAGACGCGCTCGCCCATGTACAGGTGAAGGACGGTGCCGCCGGTGTACTTGCGCTGCAGCTCGTCCTGACGCTCCAGGGCCTCGAAGGGATCGTCGGTGAAGCCGACGGGCAGCTGCGAGGAGTTGGTGTAGAAGGGCCGCTCGGCGGTGCCGGCCTGGAGTATGCCGGGGAAGCGCTTGCGGTCCTCCTTGGCGAAGCGGTAGGTCGTCCCCTCGGCGGGCGTCGCCTCGAGGTTGTACATGTGGCCGGTCTCCTCCTGGATGGCGACCATGCGCGCGCGCACATGGTCGAGGAAGCGCACCGCCATCGCGTGGCCTTCGGGGGCGGTGATGTCGAACGCGTCGCCGCTGAAGTTTCGGAGCATTTCATTGATGCCGTTGACCCCGATCGTCGAGAAGTGATTGCGCATCGTGCCGAGGTAGCGGCGCGTGTACGGGAACAGGCCGTCGTCCATCAGGCGCTGGATGACCTTGCGCTTGATCTCGAGGCTGTTGCGGGCGATGTCGATGAGCTCGTCGAGGCGGCCGAGAAGGGCCTTCTCGTCGCCCTTGTGCGTGTGGCCGAGGCGGGCGCAGTTGACCGTGACCACGCCGAGCGAGCCGGTCTGCTCGGCCGAGCCGAACAGGCCGTTGCCGCGCTTGAGCAGCTCGCGCAGGTCGAGCTGCAGGCGGCAGCACATGGACCGGATCATGTTGGGCTTGAGCTCTGAATTAAGGAAGTTCTGGAAGTAGGGCAGGCCGTACTTCGCGGTCATCTCGAAGAGGCGGTCGGCGTTCTCGCTCTCCCACGGGAAGTCCGTGGTGATGTTGTACGTCGGAATAGGGAAAGTGAATACCCGTCCTTTGGAATCGCCGGTGATCATGACCTCGATGTACGCGCGGTTGATCATGTCCATCTCGGCCTGGAGGTCGCCGTAGACGAAGGGCATCTCCACGCCGCCGATCAGCGGATGCTTCTCGCGCAGGTCCTCGGGGCAGACCCAGTCGAAGGTCAGGTTGGTGAACGGCGTCTGCGTGCCCCAGCGCGAGGGCACGTTGAGGTTGTAGATCAGCTCCTGGATGCACTGACGCACTTCTTTATAGGGGAGCTTATCCTTGCGGATGAACGGGGCCATGTAGGTGTCGAAGGAACTGAACGCCTGCGCCCCGGCCCACTCGTTCTGAAGCGTACCGAGAAAATTGACGATCTGACCCACGGCGCTCGACATGTGCTTGGGCGGGCCGGCTTCGACCTTGCCCGGGACGCCGTTGAGGCCTTCCTGAAGAAGAGTGCGCAGCGACCAGCCCGCGCAGTAGCCCGCCAGCATGTCGAGGTCGTGGATGTGGATGTCGCCGGCGCGGTGGGCCTCCCCCATCTCGGGCGAGTAGACGTGGTTGAGCCAGTAGTTCGCGACGACCTTGCCCGAGACGTTGAGCACGAGCCCGCCGAGGGAGTAGCCCTGGTTGGCGTTGGCGTTGATGCGCCAATCGAGGCGGTTGACATACTCGTTGATCGAGGATTCCACGTCGACCACGGTCCGGCGGTCGCGGCGCATCTTCCGGTGCTGCTCGCGGTAGACGATGTAGGCGCGGGCGGTCTTGAAGTGGTCGGCCGAGATCAGCACCTGCTCGACGACGTCCTGAATCCTCTCGATGGTCAGCACGCCCGCGCCGGTGCGGCGGGCGAGGACCTTGACCACCTTGTCGGTGAGCGGGCCGGCGTCGGCGTCGCCGAACTCGCCCGAGGCGGCGCCCGCCCGGGCGATGGCGGAGCGGATCTTCGCGGCGTCGAACTCGACGCACGAGCCGTCGCGCTTGTTGACCGACCGAAGGGTCGAAACCAGGGCCTCAGTCTCCGCCAGTTTGGTCATCATTGTGGTTTCGTTCTCCTAATATGTTCAAAATGTGCGAGTACGCCTGTACGCAACAGAAAGACCGCCCCGAAGTGTTCCAATGCGGCGCACAAAAGCACTTAACAACACTCGATGGATTCTGGTGTTCCATCGGGCCAAGGCGCACTGCGCGTCAAAAAAGGCGCGCACGCCCGTCCCGGGAATGGCCCGCGCGCCGCATTCGGCAGGCGCCGCCTCAGTTTTTTGGAGAGGCCAGGGCCGCGGCGACGTCGTCGACGAGCATGACGCGCGAGAAGCCCTGAGCGAGGCTGCGCAGGGCTCCAAGATGGAGCTCCTCGTCGTGCGCGACGGTCGCGTCGGCGGGCACGAAGGTGCTCAAGCCCAGGTCGAAGGCCGCGCGCACGGTCGATTCGACGCACAGGTTCGTCGCCAGGCCGCAGACCACGAGATCCGACACCCCCGCCGCGCGCAGCGCGGGGGCCAGGCGCGGGTTCGAGAACGCGCTGTAGCGGGTCTTGCGCAGAACCGTCTCCCCCGGCCGCGGCGCCAGCGCCGCGGTCACGCGAGACTCGGGACGGCCTTCGCGGCAGACCTTCGCCCACCACCCCGTCATCAAGCCCCCGTCGCGCTCCGGGTCCCGATGGGCGTGGCGCGCGAAAAAGACCGGCCGCCCGGCCGCGCGGAAGGCCTCCAGAAGGCGCACGGCTCCGAGGACGGCGGCGCGGGACTGAGGCAGGTAGGCGGAGGAATTCCGGTCGACGAAGAAATCGATGAGATCGACGACGAGCAGCCCCGCCTTCCCGGGACGCAGGGGCTCGCCGCGCGCTTCAAAACGGGACAGATCCGACATCCAGGACCGCGCCTTCTCGGGCATCGTCCCGGGGACGACGTAGCACCCGCTTTCGAGGCGGTCCGCGCGCAGGCCGGCGCGGGCCTCGTCGCGCAGGGCGCTCGACCAGAGCTGGCCGCAGGAAGTCTCGGCCGCCACCTCTTCGGGAGTGCTCGGCGACAGGATCACCGTGAATCCGCGCGCGCGCAGGCCCGCGGCCGCCGCGGCGACGTCGGGCGGAGGCTCGTTCCAGAGGCGGGAGGACCCGCTCGCCTCGGAGGCGCGCGTCGGGTTGACGGGCGTGATCTTGACCAGGAACCGCTCGGCGTCGAAGGTCCGGGCGACGGCCTCGGGATCGAGCGGCTGGTCCGGGGCGAGCGCGAAGTTCAAGGTCACCTTGCGGTCGCCCGGGCGCACCCAGCGCCGGCCGAAATCGGCCACGCGCTCGAGGCTCCAGGGGCGCGCGCGCATGACGCGGCGGCGCACGGATTCGTCGGTGGAGTGCGCGGAGAACTGGAGCTGGAAGCGGCCGTCGCGGTAGAGGCGGTCCTTGACCTCGAGCATCTCCTCCAGGCGCTGCGCGGCCGCCGGCGCGTCCGGCGCCACGGTCGAGATCGAGGCCGTCAGCCCGGGCCCCCCCCACTCCGCGGCCAGGAGCTCGAGGGCCTCCGGCGTCGCCGGGTTCAAAGTCGGCTCGCCTAATCGCGCGAAATGGATCTTGAACTTCGGATGGCGGCGCGCGTCGAGCCCGGGGTTGTCCTTCACGACGCGGCGGACCTGGGCGACGATCTCGCCGGCCGTGAGGTTCCCGCGCCAGCCCATCGCGCCGCCGTCGCACATGCGGCAGCCGATCACGCAGCCGACCTGGGTGGAGAGCATCAGCACCCACTTTTGCGCCTTCGGCACGCCCGGCTCGACCGTGTCGACGAATTCGATGAGCCGCTGCTTCTCGCCGGACAGGCGAGCCAGATAGAGCTGCCCGAGCGGGCCGACCGAGCGCGTCTCCAGGACCTTCACGGCCGCTCCCGGAACCAGCGCAGGGCCCGCACGGCCGCCGCCATGCCGTCGCCCGAAGCCACCGCGACCTGGCGCTCGATGCCGCCGCGGGCGTCTCCGGCCACGAACACGCCCGGGTGCTTGTCCAGGCTCGCCCACGCGGAGGCCTGCGCGCCGATCAGGACGAAGACCGCCGCCACCGGCAGTCGGGCGCGCGCGCCGGAGTCGTCGCGCAGCACGATCGCCGACACGCGCTCGCGCCCTTCGACCCGAACGACGCGGCCGCGGCGGATTTCCACGTTCGGCAGGGCCGCCAGACGGGAGAGCAGCAGCCGGTGCGCGCTCAGCGGCCCGCGCGCGACGACGATCACGCGCCGGGCGCGGCCCGCGAGATGAATCGCCTGGTGCACGGCGGCCTCGCCGCCGCCGACCACGGCGACGGCGCGTCCGCGAAAGTCCCCCGGCGCGTCGAAGGCCGCGTGAAAAACGCCGCGGCCCCGCAGGCGCCCGGCGCCCGGAGCCTTCAGCGTCTTGAAGCGCGCGCCGGTCGCCAGGACCACCGAAC
>JAQTNG010000298.1 GCA_028714015.1 Elusimicrobiota bacterium
CCAGGCCGACCGCGACCGTGTGGCCGAGGCCGTCGCCCTGCTCGAAACGGCCGAGAAAGACAAGCCGTCGGACGAGATCTCCAAGGCCCTCGATCACCTGCGCCAGGCCTGCGCGAAGTACCACCTCTGATGAGAATCGCGAGGAACGCGGTTCGCTCCGCAGTCCTCACGGCTCTTCTGGCCTCTCCCGCGCTCGCCGCCGACGCTCCGGCGCCTGCGGCGCCGGTCAACAGCGCCCTCGCCATCCTCTCCGACTCCTTCGGCGAGCCCGGCGTCGAGACGCTCGCCGCGCGCGGCGTCATCGTACTCCAGGGCAAGCCCGGCGCCCGACGCCTGGCCGCCGTCCACTGGAAGGCGTTCGGCGCGCTCGCGCAAGCCGCGTCGTCCTGTCTCGCCCTGACCTCCGCCGCCGACGCGCTCGGCCGCGAGCCGGAGCCTTCGGCTCCCGCTTTGGACTTGGCCGCCTGCCGGGCCCTTCCGGCGGACGGGCTCATGACGCCGTCCTTGCAAGCGCTGGCCGCGGCGCTTCAGGCCGGGCACGAAGAGCGCTGGGCCCTGCACCTCGCGAGCGCCCCGCCCTCCGGCGTTCCCGGAAAGCCGAACCTCTTCGACACCGCCTGGGGCAAGGACTTGATCCTGCGCCGGCACGCCGACGCCCTCGAGAATCCGGCCTCCTTGGCCAAGCCGGTGTTCGACGAACTGCTCGCGGGCCCGCGCCCCGACAAGGAGGCCGCGGCGCTTTTCGCCGCCGAGGCCTCCGCCCGGGGCGCCGCGTCGGTCGAGACGCTCCTCGCCTACGACGCCGCGCACGGGGCGCTCTCCGAGGAGCTGCGCGCGCAGCTGCGCCGCACTTTGTCCAACGAGCGCCGGCGCTGGGCCGCCGAAAAGGCCCGCGCCGCCGCCGCCGACCTCCTCGGGAAAGCCCCCGTCAAGCGCGAGCTCGAGGATCTGCGCAACGCGGCCAAGGCCCTGTCCTCCCGCCCGAATCTTCCCGCCGCGCTCGAGGCGGCCGCGAGCCGGGCCGCCTCCGCCTCCGGCGGAGTTCGCCTGAAATCGGCCGGCCTCCACCTTCAGGAGCCGACGCGCCTCGGCCAGCACGAGCTCGGCGACGAGGCGACCGTCTCCGGCGCGTACTGGGTCGACGGCCTCAAGGAAAACGACTCGATCGAAGTCGCGGAGAGCCTGGCCGTCGAAACCGAGAGGGGCTTCTCCTCCGTCGAAACCCGCGCGTACAAGCGCCGCAACGGCGGGCCCTACCCCTTCACGCGAACCGTCAAGATCACGGAGACGCGTCCTTTCGCCGTCCGTTCGCTCGTTTCGGCCGCGGGCTCGGAGCTCGACGCCGAGCGCGTCGAGGTTCCGCTCGCCCAGGATTTCGAGCTGGCCCTCCTCAAGGAATCCGAGGCCGCGGGCCTGCGCGCCGCCTGCCGCCTGAAGGACGCGGAGGCCGCCTACCAGGCGCTCGAGACGCTCGTCGCCGAGCCGGCCAAGGTCAAGCCGCAGTATAAGGGACTGTCCGAGAGGGCCCGCAGGGCCCGCGAGGAATCGAAGCTCGACGGCGAGACCTTGCTGAAGCTCGAGGAAGCCCTCGGCGCGGCCCGGGCCGATTCCGCCCCCCAGCTGTGCCGCTACGAGACCGGCCGCGTCGACGAGGCCCTCAAGCTCGCCAAGCGCCTGCCCCCCGGCTGCGACCGCGACCTGCCCGAGCTGCACGCCCTGCGCGCGACGATCACGCGCCGCGCCGCGGACCAGAACTGGTTCCTGAAGGCTTCCTCCGAGGCTCGTTCGAAGCGCAAGTCCTGCGACCTCGACGCCGCCCGGGCGCGCTGGTCCGAGGCCCTCGCCTCCCTCGACGCCGATCCCGGCGCGCGATGCGGCCGCGTCGCGGAAGAAGAGGGCCGGGCGAAGACCGATTTCGCCGAGCTGACCCGAAAGATCGCATGGCGCGAGGCGCTCGGCAAGTCTCTCGCCAAGGCCGAGGCGGAAACCGCGCCGTCGCGCCGCCTCGAAATATTGCGTCCGGTGACGTCCCGGCTCGGCGCCTTGAACGCGGACTGCTTCAGCGCCGAATCCAGGCGCGCGGCCTCGCTGTCCGCCGCGGCCTCGAAGGCCCTGACGGCTCCCGCCGACAACGAGATGGCCCGCCGCCTGCCCCCCGAACTCGCGCTCGCCGCCTCCGTCTCCGAGGTCCGGGCCGAGCGCGCGCGGCGCCTCGAGGCCGCCGGCGCCGCGGAGAAAGCCGCCATGGAAACGGCCGCTTCGCCTTCCGCGGCGGCCCCGAAGGCGGCGGCCGCCGCCCCCGCGCCCAAGTCCGCCGCGAAGAAGCAGCCCGCGAGGCGCGCGAAGCGCAAGACGAAGGAGGCCGCGGCTCAATGAAGCGCATGCTCTCGCTCGTCCTGATCGTCGCGTGCGCCTTGCCGGCCGGGGCCGCGAGCGTTCGCGCCGCGCGCCCGGCCGCCAAGCGGCCCGCGCGAAAGTCCGCGCCGAAAGCGCCGAAGGCCGAGGCGAAGTCCGCGCCCGCGGCCGCCGCCGCTCCCGCCGCCGATTCCCTCGACGACATCGCGCTGTTCGGCCTGGGCGCGGCTCTGGTCGCCCAGGATGACGGCCTCGTCGTCGCCTCCGTGAGACCCGGGTCGCGCGCGGAGCAGGCCGGCCTCAAATCCGGAGACCAGCTTTTGCGCGTGGACGGCGACTCGTCGTCTCGCGCGAAGGTCGCGGGAGCGCTGCGGGCCTGGACGCCCGGCACGCGCCTGGCCCTCGTCGTCCGGCGCGGCCTCGAGATCCTCCCTCTGGAGACCGCCCCGATTCCGCCCGCCCGCGACTACGCGCGCGGCGACCGAGATCTCTCCGAGCACGAGAAGGCCCTCGCCGCCGAGCGCTCGGCGCAGGCCGTTTCCGACGGCCGCGCCGTCGTCAGCGCCGTCGGCCCGCTCGTCGTCCCGGTGCGCGCCGAGCAGGGGCTGTGGCTGCGCTTTACGAAGGGCCTGCCCGCCGGCCTCAAGAAGGGCGACGAGGTCGTCGCCGAGGCCGCGACCGGCCTGACGGTGGACGCGACGCTCGACTTCCTGGCCGTCCCTCCGGGCTCCAAGATGCGCGCGCGCGTCCTCGACGCCGTGGACGACGGCGTGACGCGCACGGTGCGGCTGGCCTTCTACGCCCTCGATTTGAGCGGCGGCGGCACCTACACGACGCTCGGCAGCGCCACCGCCGTCTCCGGCGACCAGCGCATGGCCCGCGTCGCCGCGGGCGGAACCCTCGTCGCGGCCGCCCCGCTGCCCGACGCCAAGCGCCGCGCCCCCGAGCCGGTGCTCGACGCCGACGCGCGGCTGCGCGTCCGCCTTCTCGATCCGCTCGTCGTGGACGAGCCTCCGTCCTATTGGCGGGTCGGCCCCGGTCTATGGGTCAGGACCGTCGAGGATTCGGGCAAGCGCCTCTTCGAGATCACGCACGCGATCGCCGGCCGCTCGGCCGAGGCCGCGGGCCTGAAGATCGGAGATCGCCTCGACGCGATCGGCGGACGCTCGACCGATAAGATGGACTTCGCCGAGGCCATCGACCGCCTCTACGGCGCGCCGGGAACCGAAGTCGAGGTGTCCGTGCTGCGCGGCAAGAGCCAGGCGATCAAGCTCAAGCGCGGCCTGCGCTGGGCCGGCGCCAAGTCCGCGGCGCTGCCTCCCCCCTACAACGCTCAGTAGCTCCGAGCTCTCGCCGGCTGGGAAATGACCGCCGGCAGCTTTTGAGGCGACTTGATGCGCACCTGCTTGTTGACATTGAATCGGCCATACACGACCGTGATGTCCTTGGCTGATACGCCGAATTCTTTTGCGAGGAATCGGACCATATGATCGGTGGCCTTGCCGGCGACGGGCGTAGCCGTGACGCTCACCTTGAGCTGATTCCCTTTGACCTTGCCGATCGCATCCCGGCTCGCGCTGGGTTTGCCGAGAATATTGAGAACCAGAGTGTCGCCGTCCCAGACGCAAAAGGAGGCCGTTTCCAATCCCTTCCGAGACGCTCCAGCGCCGGCCTTCGGCTGCGTGCCTTTCATTGAATCTCCCAATTCGCGCTAGCGCGCGGCGTCGAGCTTCAACAACAGCTTCTTGGCGTCGGCGAGGTTCTCGGGATACTCGGCGGGATCCGCCGGCTCCTTGATCGCCAGAAGGGCCTTGAGCGTCGCGACGGCCTCGTCCTTGCGATCGAAGTACAGATAGGCCTCGGCCAGAGGCTGATAGTTCGCCGAATGGGCCGGAGAGAGCTTCACCGCCAGCTCGAACTCGGAGAGCGCCTTCTTCTTGTCGCCGCCGGCGATGCCCGGCACCTGCCAGAGGATCTCGGCGAGCATGTGATGCGCGCCGCCGTGCCGGGGATCGAGCTTGAGCGTCTCCGCCACCTCGCGCTTGATCGTCTTGAGCGTGAACAGGGCCTTCATCATGCCCTTCGTCTCGGCCCAGCGGCCGAGGGCCACGCCGAGCCAGAAGTGGGCGTCCGCCGCTCCGGAAGACAGCGCGACCGACTTTTCGCAGTCGATCTTGGCGGACTCGTACTCGTTCAGCTTTTCAGATTTTTGCTTGAGGGTCTCGCCGCGGCGGACCTTGGCGCGGCACAGCCGCCACAGATAACCGGCTTTCCAGAGTTCGCCCTCGCCGATGACCTCGCTTTTCAGGACCCCCTCGAGGCCTTCGATGTTCTTTTGGAGGTTGTCGCCGATGTTTCTCTGGAAGTACCGGGCGTCGAACGACTCCGGCTCGGCGAGCGTGTTCGCGCGGGCCGGCACGGTCAACACGGCCAGCACCGCGAGGCCCGACACCGCCATCGCGGCGGCCTTGCTCGCCCACTTCGCGGCGTTGGTCATCGCGTCGCTCATGGATTTGGCGCCCGCGTCGGAGAAGGAGACGACCTTCTTGAACGGCAAGGCGGCGGTCTCCACCTGCCCCGCGATCGCGACGCAGG
>JAQTNG010000299.1 GCA_028714015.1 Elusimicrobiota bacterium
GCTCGAGCGGCACCCGGCCGCGCTCCGCTCGCCCGCGGCCCCGCCGCCCCGGACGGAGCGGACGGCGAGGACGAGGAGGTCGGCCGCTCGGTGGACCCGCGGCCGGAGGCGTACCGCTCCGACCCGTCCGCATGGAACCGGCGCCGGACGCGTTCGTTTCCGCTGTTCCGGCCGCCGCGCCGGGAGACGCTCCCGCCTCGGAGCGCCGGCGCGCGGCGGCGCGTCCGCCCCCTGCTTTTGTCGAAGCTTCTCGGCCGCGGCGCGCTGCGCCCGCCGCCCGCCTCCATCGTCCCGCCCGACCTCTCGAGCCTGAAGGGGCGCAAGCCGAGCCTCCTGCCCGACGGCTCGCCGGTGCCCGCGCGACCGTTCGAGCTCGACCGCATCGAGGGCTCGGACCCCCGCCGCGCGCAAGCCGCGTGCCGCCGGCGCGCGCGGCACTGGGACGCCGGGCTCGTGTGGCACGACGGCCCGGCCCGCGGCGTGGTCTCGGACGCCCGCTGGCTGTGGCTGTGGAAGGAGGGAACTCTCTGGTGGGCCGTCCGCGAGCCGGACCGCGCCCCGCTGCTCCGCCATCAGGGGCTGTGGTGGAGCAAGCAGCGCGGAGTCTGGTTCGCGCTGCACGACGGCGAGCTCTGGAGCTGGCGGCGCTTCTCGGACTGGGATTCGGAGGGGCTGATCCGGCTCGCGGACGGCGTCGAGCTCGTGTACAGCGCCGATTTCACGAAGGTCGCGGTGATCACGCCCGGCGCGGGCGCCGCGCTCTACGACGCGCGGACCGGCGCGGAGCTCGGGGAGTGGCTCGAGAGCGAGCTCCCGCGCCGCCGGCCGCGCGCGCCCGCCGGACTGCGCCTGCCGCGCGGTATTTGATATTCTGGACGAGATGCGAAGACTCGCCCTCGTCCTGCTTGCCGTCCTGGCCCTCGCGCCCTCGTCCTCCGCGCAGGACGAGTACGGTTCCCGAGGCCTGTTCCCGGTGTACAAGTCCGGAAACCAGTGGGTGATCTTCGACAAGCCCCGCAAGTCGGGCCGCGCCAAGGACCTGATGCCGGGCTCGAAGTTCCTCATCGTCGGCAGCCTCGGAGCCGACCTCTTCGTCGTCGGCCGGACCTCCGCGACCTACGGCGGCCTGTGCCGGAACAAAAAGCCTCTGAAGCTGCGCGCGGCGCTGCTCAAGGGCCCGCGCTCCGCCGTCGGCGATCCCGTGATGGCGATCAAGGTTCCGGATCATTTTCAGCTCAAGGGCTCGCACGCGCGCTACGACGCGCTCGAGAACAAGGTGGATGAGCCGCTGTACCAGCTGCTCGGCTCGACGCTGACCGCGGCGGCGCTCGAGGAGGGAAAGGCGGGAGCGTACCGCTTCCGCCCCGACGACGAGGGCGCCGCAGCGTTCCTCGCCGACCCGAAGGCGGACAAGATCGCGATGAAGATCGACTTCGCCGCGCATCCGCCCGTCGCCGGGCTCAAGGCGCCGAGCGCCCTGATCACCGACGCCCAGATCTCCTCTTCGCACCGCCGCTGCCTGCGCCTCGCCGACGGAGACCGCCTCATCGGGGCCTGCGTCGAGATGCCTCACGACCTCATGAGCGAGACCGCGCAGCTCCGCTTCGTCGCCTACGATCCCGGCGGCAACGGAAGCCCCTTCCTGCTCGCCTACACGCGCGGCGAGCCGCTGTGGGGGCACGAGCGCTGGGGCTTCGTCCTGCGCGGGACCGGCGCGCGCCTTTTCCTGCGCGACGCGATGGACCCGCGCTGCCGCGAAGGCTTCTAGCGCTTACCGCGCTTCAGCATCCCCACCAAGGCCCAGCCCATCACAAGCAGCGCGATGATTTTCGGCGCGAGCGACGCGACCAGTCCGCGCAGCGGCGCGCTGAGAAGAACGCGGTGCGCCGCGGCGATGACCGTCAAGGCCATGACGAGCTTGAGGCAGAGGTTCGTCAGGCGCTCCCAGTCCGCCCGGTCGGGGTTTAAAAGCCGGGAGAGGCGGCGCTTGTCGCCCCACGACATCGAGCTGATCTCGACGCCGGCCCACGTCGCGAACGTCTCGCGGTTGCTCCAGACGACGCGTCCTGTCCCGGAGGCGCTCGCGCCCATCGGAAGCTCGAGGGTGAAGGACACGATCGTGTTCTCCGCGAGCTGGGCCTGCGTCTCGACCTTGAAGCCCTTGACCGAGACGTCGTGAGCGGTCGCCCGGTCGTCGAGCGCCGGGCCGCCTTTCGACGGGCGCAGGACGACGCTGAGCTCGGTGATGAACCGCGCGCCCGTCCGCCGCTCGTCGCCGCTCATGGAGCCCCCATGAAAGGCATCACGGCCTCCTGCCTCGGGGCGGGCTTCGGCTTCGGCGGGCCCAGCACGAGCTGAAGGAGGAACTCGCGATAGGCGGGAAGCGCCGAGTCGAACTCGCCGCGAGGCGCGCGCAGGCGCGCGGTGTACATGCCGAAGCCGTCGGGAATCAAGGTCGTCTCGGTCACGACCACGGACGTCTCGCTGCCGACGAGCACGCCTTCCGGGTATTGATACTTCGTTGCGCGCGCGGCGAGCCCGGTCCGCGTCGCGACGCGCACCTCATAGACGCCGCCGCGGTCCTCGACGCTCGCCGACGACGAGCGCCGCAGCTCGGAGACGGCGGCGTCCCAGCCCGCGAAGCCGGGCGCGGAGGCCGTCGTGAAGAACACGGCGATCTGCGCCTCGCCGCCGGGACGGCGCCACGCGATCCCGGCGGGAGCCCGCCGCGGCTCGCCCCAATTCAGCGTGTCGCGCCAGGACAGGAAGGGCTCATCCCGCAGCGGGAGCTCGCGGGAGCGAATGGCGCCCGCGACCTTCGGGGGCTCCGCCGCGCTGAGCTCGCGCAGGCGCGCGTTGACGACCCGGCTCCATTGCGTCCCCGACAGGCCGGCGCGCACCGCGAGCAGGGCCCGGACCTCGGGAACCGGGCCGTTCTCGAAGACGGGCAAGCCCGTTTCGCGCGGAAGCAGCGGCCGGTTCAGGAACGGCGTCAGCCAATGGCCGATGATGCGCGCGGCGTGCCACAGCGCGACGCCGAGCTCGGGCCAGCGCGAATCGAAGCGGTAATCGCCGAGATACGCCGCCGATCCGCGGCGAAGGACGACGGCGCGCTTGGACTCCTCGGTCCGAAGGGGCTGCACCTGATAGCGCGCGCCGCGCGCCCGAAACGACGCCGAGCGCAGGGCGAAGCGCCCCGGCGGCACGTTGTAAAAGACCAGATACCCGTTCACCGCCGGCCCCGACAGCCCGCGCTGCCCCGGGAGGGGATTGCCCTCGGCGTCGAGCTCGACGATGCTGGCCGTGTCGGCCCATTTGGCGGACTTGGTGAAGAACGCGCCGCGCGTCTCCACGCGCGCGATGAGAAGCCCTTCGTCCAGGGAGGCGGGCTGAGGGGGCAAAGCCGCGCAGGCCGCCAGGCCGGCCGCGACGAAGGCGAAACCGAGGCGTCTCATCAGGCCGAGTGTACCACCCGGACACATTCCGCGCAAGATGGTATACTCGGGCCGCAATGGACGATTTCAACCTCGAGAAGCTCGCGAAGGAAATCGTCGTCGAACGCCTCACGGGCGTCGAGGACGCGCCCTCCGGCGCGGGCGAGGTCGCGCGCCTGATCGTCACCAAAGCCGTCACCGGGACGCAGGCTCGCCAGGCGCCGCACGACAGCGTGGTCGCCGTCTGCCGGGGCCTCATGTCGGGCATGCTCCTCCTCGGAAAGGATCTGCCGGCCACCGCCGTCGCGATCCTAGGCCAGATGGGCGCCGTCGCCGCGGACACGAATCAGGACCCCGCCGAGCTCATGACCTGGGCGATCGAAGGCCTCGCCCCCGTCGCCAGCATCGCGGGCCGCCAGACGCGCGACGCCGTAGAGGAAGCCATCGAGGCCGCGTTCATGGGGGCGGGCGGCGTCTTCTCCCGGACCTGCGAAGCGGCGGGGGCCTAGCGTGAAGCTCGCTCTGGCCCAGGTCGACACGACCGTCGGCGACCTGCGCGGCAATTCCGAGAAGATCCTCTCCGCGCTCGACGAGGCCTGCCGCCGGGGCGCTTCCCTCGCCGTCTTCCCCGAGCAGACGCTCGGCGGCTACCCCGCCCTCGATCTCTGGGAGGAGCCGGGCTTCGCCGCGGCCAACGAAAGAGCGCTCGCGGCGCTCGCCAAAAAGGTCCGCGGCACCGCCGCGCTCGTCGGGTTCGTCTCGCGCTGCAAGGGCAAGGTCGGCAAGCCCGTGCGCAACTCGGCCGCGCTCCTGCATAACGGGAAGGTCGTCGCGGTCCGGCACAAGACGCTCCTGCCGACCTACGACGTCTTCGACGAGGCGAGATACTTCGAGCCCGCCTCCGAGAACAGGCCGATCAGTTGGGGCGGCCTCAAGATCGGCGTCACGATCTGCGAGGACGCCTGGGCCAAGGACCCCGGCGCTTCGCGCCGGCTTTATCATTCCGACCCCGTCGCCGCGCAGGCCAAGGCCGGCGCCGACATCCTTTTGAACCTGTCCGCCTCGCCGTTCCTGCGCGGGAAGACCGAGGTGCGCAAGAAGCTGATCGCCGATCACGCCAAGCGCCTGAAGAAGCCCCTGTTCTACTGCAACGCGGTCGGCGGCAACGACGAGATCGTCTTCGACGGCGGCAGCCTCGCCTACGACGCGAAGGGCCGGCTGCGCGCCCGCGCCGCCTTCGCCGCCGAGGACCTGCTGGTCATCGACACGAACACCTGGGAGGGGGCGGCGATCGCGCCCGAGCCGTCGTCCGTCGGCCAGGTCGGCGATATCATCACCTTGGGCATCAAGGATTTCGCCGGCAAATGCGGCCTGCAGACCGCGTTCCTCGGCCTGTCGGGCGGCATCGACTCGGCCGTCGCCGCGGCGCTCGCGGTCCGCGCGCTGGGCCCCCACCGCGTCGTCGGCGTGACCATGCCCTCGTCCTACTCCTCGCAGG
>JAQTNG010000300.1 GCA_028714015.1 Elusimicrobiota bacterium
CTGACCGGGAACGCCGGAGCAGCGGGCGCGGCGGGAGCGGCAGGAGCGCAGGGTTTGCAGGGCCTGACCGGGAACGCCGGAGCAGCGGGCGCGGCGGGAGCGGCAGGAGCGCAGGGTTTGCAGGGTCTGACCGGGAATGCCGGAGCCGCGGGGCCGGCGGGTGCTCAAGGTCCGTCCGGCCTCTTGGCATTCGGATATTTCTACGCCCTCATGGCGGGCGATAACGCCGCGACGATCGCGGCCGCGGCTGCGGTGGGCTTCCCTCAGAACGGCGCGGCAAACGGAATCAGCCGGTCCGGCGGCACCAGCGTCACCGAATTCACTTTGCCGGCGATCGGCGTCTATGAAATCTTCTGGCAGGCGAGCGTCGCCGAAGCCGGGCAGCTCGTCCTCGGCCTCGACAGCGGCGCGGGGGTCGTGGAGCAGGCCGGTACCGTGGCCGGACGCGCCGGCGCAACGACCCAGATCATGAATCACGTGTTGGTCGTGACGACGGCGGTGAACTCTCTTCTGAGCGTCCGCAACCCTTCCGGCAACGCCACGGCGCTGACGATGACGGTTTCAGCCGGCGGAACCCATGCCGTTTCCGCATCGCTCCTGATCAAGCAGATCCAATAACCAAGTGAAAAAATCACGCGACGACTTGCGAGGTCTCGCAACGAAGCTCCTGCTCGGGGCATTCCTGTGCGCCCGCGCGGCGGCGCTCCACGCGCAGGCGCTCATCTCGCCGAGCTTCCTGGGGTCCTGCGGCTCCAGCGGCATGACGGCGGGGGCTCAGTCGATGATCTTTTCCGCTCCGCAGACGGGAGCCGCCGTCATCATGTCCGGAGTCGACATGGTGCAAAGCGGATTCTTCGGCTTCATGATCGGGATCATGAACAACGCGACGGCTCTCCCCGGCCAACCGATCGTCGTGACCATCGTGACGCCGGCGGGAGTCGCGACCGCCTCCCTGCCCGCCGATTGCGTCCCGGCCGGGACCGTCGTCTCCGGCCAGATTCCTGTTTCGGTGCCCGCCGCCGGAGGCTCCGGTCTCTTGTCTGTCGCCAATACCGCGATCCAGATCAATTCCGCCTACCCGCCCGCGCGGCCGACCTCGCTGAGCATTTCGTACGCCAACGCCGACGTCTCGGGCCTGACCCCGGCGCAGTTCATCATCGCCCGCTTCGACGCCGCCCAAAACGTCTGGGTCCCGCTTCTCTCCTCGGTCGACGAGTCCAATCATGTCGTCAGGGCTCAGACCGGACACTTATCGCTCTTCCAGGTGATGCAGTCGGCGCCGTCGAACACGGTCTCGACCGCCAAAGCCTTCCCCAACCCGCTGCGGCCCGCCCAGGGGCACAAGGCGATGGCGTTCATCCGCCTGCCGGCGAATTCCCGGATCCGAATCTACACGCTCAAGGGAGTCCTGATCAGGGAGCTCTCGGCCAATGCTTCGGGGATGGCCTCGTGGGACGGCACGAACCAGTCCGGAGCCTCGGCGGTCAGCGGCGTGTATTACATGTTCGCTCAGGGCGCCGGGGAAGCGCGGACGCTTTCGGTGGCGATCGAGCGATGAAGATCAGCCTCCTCGCCGTTTTCTGCCTTTTCGCGGCTCCGGCCGGCGCCAGGAGCTTCGGTTCTTCGGCGAGGGGCGCGACGTCGGCCCAGTTTCTCGAGTTCGGCGCGGGCGCACGGGCCATTTCCATGGGCGACGCGTACAGCGCCGTTGCCTCCGACGCGACCGCGCTCTATTGGAACCCCGCGGCGCTCACTCAGATCAAGCGTCGTTCCGTCGCGCTCATGCACGCGCCCTATGTCAACACGAGCTACTTCGACTACGCGGCCTACGGCCAGCGATTGGGCGAGCGCGCGGCCATCGGAGCGAGCATTCAATATTTCTCGGCCGGCGGGATCGACCAGACCGACGCCTCCGGAGCCGACATCGGGGGCATCGCTCCCTACGACCTGGCGGCTTCGCTCGGTTTCGCCTACAAGCTGGAGGGCGTCTTGGACGGCTATTCCGCGGGCCTCGGCGCCAAGTTCATTCAATCAAGGATCGTCCATACCGCGCAGACCGGAGCCGTCGACGCCGGAATCCTTTCTCCCGCGCTTTTCGACGACCGACTCAAGCTCGCGTTGACGATGGCCAACCTCGGCGGCACCCTCCGTTACGATCAGGCGGCCGAGCCTCTTCCTTTCGCGATGAAGTTCGGCGGCGTCTATAGGGCCGGGGAGCGCCTCCTCGTCGCGGCCGACCTCGGTCTCCCCAGAGGCGACCGCCCCTTCCTCGCGCTGGGAACGGAATACCGGGTGCGCGGCACCGGCGCCTGGTCTTTCGCGGGGCGGGCGGGCTTCAACTCCCGGACCATCGGAAGCATCGACGGGTTTACCGGCGTCTCCATGGGTCTCGGCGTCGGCTTCGACGCATGCGCGATGGACTACGCCTTCGTCCCGCTCGGCGGAGTGGGGCAAGCCCACCATCTCTCGCTGACCTACAGCTTCTGAGGGGGCCCGGCGGCGGTTAAAAAGCCTGTCCCGCCAGGATCGACAGCGACCACATCGAGCGGCTGGAGTGGTGGCTGAGCGGGAAGGCCACGTCGATGCGCACGGGGCTGTTGCTGCCCGAGCGGGACGGGGCCACGCGCAGGCCGAGGCCCACGCTGTTCTTAAGGTCGGCCGCCCTGACGACGGTCGCCGCCGGCCACACATACCCCGAGTCGAAGAAGGCGACCGCGCCGATGTCGAGCAGGCGAAAAAGGTCGTCATAGACGTAGATGCGGTCCTCGATGTTGAAGAGGAACCGGCGCTCGCCCGAGAACTCGCTCAAGCCGTAGCCGCGCAGGCCGTTGATCTCCCCGAGCACCAGCTGGTTGGCGGAATCGAGGCGCCAGCCGAGGTCCAGGCCGGCATGAAAAGCCAAGGTCTGGAACCGGAGGGCGCGCAGGAAATAGGCCGCGTCCACCGATGCGATGCGGTTGCCGTTGGCTCCATTGACGTACTTGGACGTGAGGCCGGATTTGAGGAGCACGAGCTGGTTCGACCAGGTGAAGCCCTTGGTCACGTCGATCCTGGGGATGATCTGCGCCTGGGTGGTCCCCAATGCGCTCAATTTCGGCGCCCACGCCACGGTGGGGACTATCCCGAGACCGAGGTTGTAGTCCTCGTCGTGCGTGAAATTCTGTATGCGCCGCACCGTCAGGAAGTCCAGCTCCTGCCACTCCGCGCCCAGCTTGAGGAACGTCAGCTGCTCCAGGTCGGGCACCTGCCCGTTCGACTGGGCGCGGTGGGTCAGGAGGCCGAAGTTGACGCGCCGGGTGCGCTCGGTGGAGGTCGCGAACGCGATGCCGTAGTTGGCCCCGGCCTCGCCGACCCGCCGCGAGACGCCGGCGCCGACGGCGGTCGAAGCGTAGCTGACGGTGCCGCCCGCGGCCCTGGGCGCGATCGAAGCGTAGAAGGGCCGGTTCAAAGACACCGAGAAATTCTGATTGCCCGGAGCGGTGAGGGCGACCATCGAGTACTGGAGGCGCTTGTAATGCAGGAACTGAACGTCCTTGTAGGCGAAGGATTTCGATTCCGCGCCCCCGTCCCGGCTGTAGACGGCGGACACCGACTTCCCCTGGCCCAGGACGTTGTGCTCGGCGAGCCCCGCCTTGATGCTCGTGGACCCGCCGGCGCGCTTGAAGTTGGCGACGATCTCGAGCGTCCAGGAGTCGTAGGTCCGCACGATCACGTCGACGGTGCCCTGCTTGTTGATCGTCGCGGAAATCTCAGCGCGGCGAATGAAGCCCAAGGTGCGGAGGTTGCGCTCGGTTTCCTCGATCAGGGCCGGGTCGTAGATGTCGCCGACGTCGAAGAGAAGCTCGCGCTCGATGACGGGATCGAACGTCTTGATGTGGACGTAGTTGGCCGCCTTATAGACCAGCTTGTTCTCGGGAGGAACGTCCGTGTCGAAGACGTTGTGGGTCTCGATCTTGATCGAGGCGATGGCGAGGCCGGCCGCCGGGTGCGGCTTCCTCGGGGGCGCCGCCGCCAAAGGCGCGGCCAGAAGGCAGAGAATCAAGGTTAAATAGCGCATAAGGGCCGGCGACGGGGGTCTTGAACGGCCGGGCTCGCGGACAGTATGGCGGTTGACGGCGTCCGTACCAATGCGGAGTTTTACGCATGGCCACCGTAGAACCACGCATTGAGGGGGCTCGGGCCCGAAGGTATAATCGCGTGATGGCCGGAAAAAAAACGAACGCTCTGACGCCCGAGATGCTGCGGAAGGTAAACGCCTACTGGCGCGCCGCGAACTACCTGTCGGCCGGGATGATCTATCTCCACGACAATCCGCTGCTCAAGCGGCCGCTGGCGCCGGAGCACATCAAGCGCATGCTGCTGGGGCATTGGGGCACGACGCCCGGCCAGAATTTCATCTATGCGCACCTGAACCGGGTCATTAAGGATCAGGACCTCGACATGATCTACCTCTCCGGCCCCGGCCACGGCGGCCCGGCGGTCGTGAGCAACACCTACCTCGAGGGGACTTACAGCGAGGTCTATCCGGACATCGGCAGGGACGAGGCCGGGCTCAAAAAGCTCTTCACTCAATTCTCCTTCCCGGGGGGGATCTCCAGCCATGCCTCGGCGGAATGCCCGGGCTCGATCCATGAGGGCGGCGAGCTGGGTTATTCCCTGAGCCACGCGTTCGGGGCCGTGTTCGACAACCCGGCGCTGATCGCCGCCTGCGTCATCGGCGACGGCGAGGCGGAGACCGGCCCGCTGGCCACGGCGTGGCACTCCAACAAGTTCCTCAATCCCGCCGCCGACGGCGCGGTGCTTCCGATCCTTCACCTCAACGGCTACAAGATCGCCAGTCCGGCCTTGCTCGCCCGCATCGGCCGCGAGGAGCTGGAGCAGCTGATGCGCGGCTACGGCTGGGAGCCCTTCTTCGTCGCGGGACGCG
>JAQTNG010000301.1 GCA_028714015.1 Elusimicrobiota bacterium
GATCATACCTCGCCATGAATCGGGTGCCGTCCTTCAAGATGAGCTTCCCGCCCTCGCCCCGGAGGGCCTCCGACAACAAGAAACTCTTGGCCTGCGGATGATACAGGCACGTCGGGTGGAACTGCACGAACTCCATGTTCGCCATGACCGCGCCGGCGCGCCAGGCCATGGCCATGCCGTCGCCCGTGGCGATGTCCGGGTTCGTCGTATACAGATAGACTTTTCCCGCGCCGCCGGTCGCCAGCACGGTCGCCTCGGCGGAGATCGGCCCGATCTTGCCGCTCGCCCGGTCCATCACGTACGCCCCGCGGCAGGCGCCGCTCTTGTCGAGAATCAGGTCCACGGCCAGGGCGTTCTCGACCAAGGTCACGTTCTTGTCGCGGCGCACCGAGGCCACGAGCGCCCGCTCGATCTCCCGGCCGGTGATGTCGCCGGCGTGCAGGATGCGGCGGTGGCTGTGGCCTGCCTCGAGGCCGAGGTCGATCACGGTCTCCCGCTCCGAGAAGCGCACGCCTATTTCCTGGAGCTCGCGCACGCGCGCGGGCGCCTCGGCGACGGTCAGGCGCACGACGGCCTCGTCGCAGATGCCCGCGCCGGCGATCAAGGTGTCGCGCACGTGGTCGTCGAAGGTGTCGAGCTCGCTCATGACGGCCGCGATGCCGCCCTGGGCGTAGTTGGTGTTGGACTCCGCGGCTTCTTTCTTGGTGACGAGCGTCACCCGGCCCAGGCGGGCCAATTTGCGCGCGGTCAGCAGGCCGGCGATGCCGCTTCCTAGCACGAGATAGTCGGAGCGCCGGGGAGCGAGTTTGGTCATTGAACGGGGGCTTGTGGAGTGCTAGATTACCATAAGCAATATGATCAGGTCTTTCAATAACCGTTCGCCCCGAATCCACCCGAAGGCCTTCGTCCATGATTCCGCCGAGGTCATCGGCAAGGTCACGCTCGCCGAGGACGCCTCGGTGTTCCCCGGCTGCGTCCTGCGCGGCGACATCGACGAGATCAAGATCGGCGCCCGCAGCAACATCCAGGATTTGACGGTCATACACACGCGCCACGGCAGCCCCACGATCGTCGGCAAGGGCGTGACCGTCGGCCATCGCGCGGTCCTTCATGGGTGTCGTTTGGGCGACCATGTGCTCGTCGGCATGGGCGCCATCATCATGGAGGCGACCGTCGGAGCGCGCACGCTCATCGGCGCGGGCGCCCTGATCCCGGCCGGCGCCAAGATCCCCTCCGGCGTGCTCGTGCTCGGCGCGCCCGGCAAGGTCGTGCGCAAGCTGCGCCCCGACGAACTGAAGATGCTCGCGGACAGCGAGCGCCAGTACGTGGCCCTCGCGCGGCGGCACAAAGCCTCCTCGCGCGTCGTGTTCGGCGGCTGAGCCGTGACTCCCGGGGCGGCTTTTCTCGCGGGCGCCGTCGCCGGCGGCGCCGTCGGCGGCCTCGCGGCGCGGGAAGCCTACCGCCGCAAGGCGGCGCTGTTCGGGCGCCTGTTCTCCTTCGCGATGCACGAGCTCAACACCCCGATCACCGCGGTCAACATGACCGTGCTGAACCTGCTCTCCGAGGTGTTCGGACAGCTCCCGCCCCCGCTCAAGCCCTGGATCGAGATGACGCGCGAGCAGGTCGGCCGCCTCAACGGCCTCGTCGGCGAGGTCCGCGATTTCGTGCACATGGAGCTGCATGAGGATCTGCGCGTGTCCAGGGTCGAGCTCACCGTCGCCGAAATCCTGGACGAGGCGCTCGTCTCCATCCGCCGCGGCATGGAGCAGGCCGGCGTGGATTTCACCGTCGTCACGGCCCCGGACCTGCCCGGCGTGCTGACCGATCCGGACCGGGCGGCGCGCTGCCTGTCGAGCATCCTCTTTCACGCCCGCAAGTTCCGCACCGGCGGCCCGATCACGCTGAAGGTCTTCCGGGCCCCGGGCGGAGCCGGCGCGGTCGCCTTCGCCGTTTCCTACCAGGGCGCGCGCCTGCGCCCCGAAGAGATCGAGGCGAGCCTCGACCTTTACTATCCGGCGCGCATGCGCAAGGACCAGGTGCTGGGCGCGACCGGGCTGGGCCTCGGCCTCATCCGGCGGGTCGCGCGCCTGATCGGCGGAGACCTCGATTTCATCGCGGAGGAGGACGGACGCGCGGCCGTGACGCTGCGCTGCGCCTCGGCGGGGGGGAAGTCATGAACCCGGCGCGCATCCTCATCATCGAAGACGAGCCCGCGATCGCGGACAACCTGGCCGCCCTGCTGGCGGCGAAGGGCCACAAGGTCGCGACCTGCCTGGAGGGCGCGGACGGCCTGGAGCGGGCGCGCAAGGAGACGTTCGACCTGCTTCTGCTCGACGTGATGCTTCCCCGTATCTCGGGCTTCGACGTGTGCAAGCTCCTGCGCGCCGACCCCAAGACCGCCAAGCTCAAGATCGTCATGGTCACGGGCCTCGGCCGCATGGGCGACGTCGAAGAGGCGTTTCGGGCGGGCGCGGACGACTACCTGATCAAGCCGTTCGACTCGGCCCGCCTGTTCAAAAAGATCGAAAAGGTGATGGCCACGCCGTGAGGCGCGCGCTCCTCGTCGCGCTGCTGGCGCTGTCCGGCGCGCTTCCGGCGCGCGCGCTCGAGGCGGCCGCCGCCAAGGTCGACATCACGCCCGACCTCAAGACCGAGAAGGTGTGGCTGGCGGGGTTCGGCGCGACGGGGCGCAGGCCGACCGGCGTGCACGATCCTCTGTACGCGCGCATCGTCCTTCTGCGCGAGGGGAAGAAAACCGTCGCCCTCGTGGGCCTCGATCTTCTCGGCTTCTACATCAACGACACCCGGACGCTGCGCGCGGGGTGGGAAAAGGGCGATCCGAACCGGAGCCTGTTCGTCAACGCGACGCACACCCACTCCGGGCCCGACACGCTCGGCCTCTGGGGCCCGATGATCGGCCGGTCCGGGATCAACCGCCGCTACATGGCGCGCATCAATGCGCGCATCGAGGAAGCGCTGGGGCTCCTCGAGAGCCGGCTCAAGCCGGCGACGGCCTCGGGCGGGCACGGGACGCTGGACCCGCGCGGGCTTTGCCGCGATCTGCGCGACCCCCAGGTGATCGATCCGAACATCGGCGTGCTGCGCCTGAAGGGCGCCGACGGCAAGGCGATGGCCACGATCGTGAACTGGTCCTGCCACCCGGAGGTCATCGGGCGGGAGAATAGGCTCATCACGGCCGACTACCCCGGGCCGCTGTGCGCGCGCGTCGAGGAGAAGACCGGCGGCCAATGCCTGTTCCTCAACGGCGTCATCGGCGGGCTGATGTCGCCGGACACGCAAATCGAGAACTTTTACGAGACGGCGCGCATCGGGGCCGCCGTCGCCGACGCGGCGCTCGCGCTGAAGACGGAGGGGGGGCGCGGGCTGGCCTATCGCTTCGAGAAGGCGCTCGTGCCCGTCGAGAACTCCCGCTACCTGCTGTTCCTGTCCGCCCTGACCGCGGGCCACACGCTGTACGCGGCGGACGGCAAGCCGCTGGCCGCGTGGCGGGCCTGGCCGCTGTCGCTGCGCCACCTGCTGTTCGGCCTGCCCGCGAGCCTGCGTCCGTTCGTCGAAACCGAGGTCTCGGTGCTCGACATCGGCCCGGCGCGGCTGCTGGGCATGCCCGCCGAGGTCTTTCCGGAGCTCGCGATCGGCGGCTACGACGGCCGGTACTCGTTCGGGCGCCCCATCGTCGCGCCGGAGGGGCCGGAGCGCAATCTCAAGGAGGCCCCGAAGGGGCCGTACCTGCGCGACCTGATCAAGGCTCCCGTGCCGATGATCGTCGGGCTCGCCAACGACGAGCTGGGCTATCTGGTTCCGGGATACGACTTCAAGATCCGCTCCTCGAAGACCATGCTTCCTCGTTTTCCCGGTCATTATGAAGAGACGAACTCGATCGGGCCTTCGGCGACCAAAATCCTGACCGAGGCCGCCGCTCGCCTGCTCAAGGAGCCGCGCCCGTGAGAAAGCTCAACTTCAACGCCGGCCCCGCCGCGCTGCCCCTGCCCGTCCTCGAGCAGGCGCAGAGGGAGCTGCTCGACTTCGAGGGGACCGGGATGTCGATCCTCGAGCACAGCCACCGCGGCCGCGACTACGACCGGGTCCACACGGAGGCCCTCACGCTGTTCACGGAGCTGATGGGCCTTCCCAGAAGCCACAGCGCCGTGATGGTTCAGGGCGGGGCGAGCCTTCAGTTCGCGATGCTGCCGATGAACTTCCTCCGGCCCGGCCGCTCGGCCGACTACGCCGTGACCGGCCACTGGGCGAGGCTCGCGTACGAGGAGGCTCGTCGCGTCGGCGCCGCCCGCGCGGCCTGCGACACCGCGGGACCCGACGGCAGGCACGCCCGCATCCCGGGCCAAGACGAGCTTCTGATCGACCCGAAGGCCGCCTACCTGCACATCACGACGAACAACACGATTTTCGGAACCCAGTGGCGGACCCCTCCGGATTCCAAGGGCGTGCCGCTGGTCGCCGACATGTGCTCGGACATCTTGTCCCGCCCGCTGGACGTGTCCCGCTTCAAGCTGATCTACGCGGGAGCGCAGAAGAACCTGGGGCCGGCGGGAATCGCGCTCGTCGTCGTGGACCGCGACTGGCTCAAGACCGCCCGCACCGATCTGCCCGACATCCTGAGCTACCAGGTCCACCTGGACGCCCAGTCCATCTACCACACCCCGCCGACCTTCGCCGTCTACCTGCTGGGCCTGCAGCTGAAGTGGATCAAGGCCAACGGCGGGACCGCCGGCATGGAGAAGCGCAACAAGGCCAAGGCCCAGCTCATGTACGCCACGCTGGACCGCCTGAAGGGCTTCTACATCGCGCCCGTC
>JAQTNG010000302.1 GCA_028714015.1 Elusimicrobiota bacterium
CCGGGATCAAGATCGACGACCTGGCGGCGCGGCTCCTGCGCCGCGACCCGTCTCTGACCTTGCTGTCCGTCGAGCCCGAGGTCGGGCGGCTCGCCGTCGAGATTCCGCCCCGGGGGGACGAATGAGCCTCGCGCGCGTGCACGCGATGGGCCTCAGGGGCGTCGAGGGCTATCCCGTCCTCGTCGAGCTCGCCCTCGCCAACGGCCTGCCCAACTTCACGACCGTGGGCCTTCCCGACGACGCCGTGCGCGAGGCGCGCGAGCGCGTCGCGGCGGCCCTGCGCAACTCCGGCTACGCGATGCCCAACCGCCGCGTCACCGTCAATCTCTCGCCCGCGCGCCCCCGCAAGCAGGGAAGCCACTACGAGCTGCCGATCGCTCTGGCGCTGCTGACCGCCTCCGGCCAGGTCGCCGGGGGCGACTGGACGAAGCGCTGGTGCGTGATCGGCGAGCTCTCGCTCGACGGACGCGTCCAGCCGGTGTCCGGAACGCTCGCGATGGCGGCTCGCGCCAAGGCCGAGGGTTTCGCGGCGATCATGGTTCCCGAAGCCAACGCCGAGGAGGCGCGCGCGGCCGGCCTCGAGGCCCTGCCCGTGGCCGACCTGCGCGAGGCGGCCGAGCTCGCGGGAGGCGCCGCGCCTCGGCCCAGGGCTCCCGCCGCCCCCGCGCCTTCCTCCGAGGCCTCGTCTCCCGACCTCGCCGACGTGCGCGGCCAGTTCATCGCCAAGCGCGCGCTCGAGCTCGCCGCGGCCGGCGGGCACAACCTCCTGCTCGTCGGCGCGCCCGGCACGGGCAAATCCATGCTCGCGCGCCGCCTGCCGGGCCTGCTTCCCCCGCTGACGGGCGACGAGGCCCTCGAGGTCACGCTCGTCCAGTCCGCATGCGGACGGACGACGCCGGGGCTCGTGCGGGAGCGTCCTTTCCGCGCCCCGCATCACGGCGCCTCCGCGGCCGCCCTGATCGGCGGCGGCCCCTCCTCCCGGGCGGGGGAGGTCTGCCTGGCCCACGGCGGCGTGCTGTTCCTCGACGAGCTCGCCGAGTTCTCCCGGCCGGCTCTCGAGGCCCTGCGCCAGCCGCTCGAAGACCGCCGCGTCGGCGTCGCGCGCGCGCGGGAGACCGTCGAGTACCCGGCGCGCTTCACGCTCGTGGCGGCGGCCAACCCGTGCCCGTGCGGCTGGCGCGGCCACCCGCGCAAGACGTGCGTGTGCTCCCCGGCGGAGATCGGACGCTACCTGGCCCGCCTCTCGGGGCCTTTGATCGACCGCATCGATCTTCAGATCGAGACTCCGGCCGTCGCGTTCGGCGACTGGGCCGCCGCGACCTCGACGGGGGAATCCTCCGCGGTCGTGCGCGCCCGCGTGAGCGCCGCGCGCGAGCGCCAGCGGGCGCGCTGGACTTCGTCCCCGGCGCCGGTCAACGCCTTCGTCGACGCGGCCTCGTTCCGCCGCGGCGCCCGCGTGCTCCCGGAGGCGCTCGACGCCCTGGCCGCCGCCGAGCGCATGACCGCCCTGTCCGCGCGCGCTCTCGACCGCGTCCTGCGCGTGGCCCGCACGATAGCCGATTTGTCGCAACAGGACGCAGTGGGGGCCTCCGACGTCCTGGAAGCCTCCTCGCTGCGCGGTTTGGACCGCCTCCGGTCCAACCTGGAGGCCGTCGCTTGAAAAAATGGATATTCGTCTTCGCCGTCCTGTACGGGACTTACTGGTACGCCAGCCGCCACTATAATTTCTCGGACACCTTGATCTACGCGAAGAAGAACCCCCAGGCGTCCTGGGCTCCGGCCGTGGACTATTACGTCGGCCTCGTCTACTACCAGCGCGCCGAATACCCGAAGTCCCAGGAGGCCTTCACCCAGCTTCTCACGGACTACTCGACGGGCCCGTACACCGCGAAAGGCCTGCTGCGCCTGTCCTCGGCCGCCGAGGAGAACCGCGACTACGAGGTCGCGCGCCAATCGCTCCAGCGCTTCCTCGAGGAGTTCCCCGACCATAAGGACAGACGGGTCGCCGAGCAGCGGCTGGAGTACATCAAATTCAAATGAGCGAGCCGCTCCCGTTCTCCCGCCTCGTCACGGCCGCGATGTCCCGTCGCGGCTTGGGGCTGAGGGAATTATGCCGTCAAGCAAGGCTCGATCCGTCATTCCTGTCGAAGGTGTTGACAGGCAAACGCAATCCCCCCGCCGAGGAAGAAGTCCTGCGGCGGATCGCGGCGGTATTGGAGACCGACGCCGTCGAGTTGTTTGTAGCGGCGGGCCGCATTCCCGCCGAGTGGCGCGGCTTGACCACCAACGGCGAGCTTCTTCGCCGTGTCGACGCCATCGCGAATTCCGGTCATCCTCGAAAACCCCTTCCGTCGCCGTTGAAATCCGCTCCCTCCCCGAGATACTCCGCGCCGCCGCCGTATGCGTCCAAGCCGTTCAACGAGGAATTGCTCTAACCGTGCCCGCCCCGTGGACCCCGCGTCAGCGTTGGGCCGTGCGTTTGAACGCGGACACCCCTCCGCGTCGTGCGTGGGATCTTTTAGAAGAGCTGGGCCCGGAAGGTCTCCCCGATTCCTCCGACGCCGACTGGGCCCGCGTCAGCGCGGCGAAATTAGAGGACGTCGCTGCGTGGCGCCGCGCCGCCCTCGCCTTCGACGTCGCCGCCGAGGAGCTTCGTGCCGTTTCGTTGGGTGCCCGTCTCATTGTAAGGGGCGACCCCGAGTACCCTGACCTTCTGTCCTCGATCCACGATCCGCCTCTCGTTCTCTACGTCCAGGGTTCGCTGCGCGCCGCCACGCCGGTCGCCTTCGTCGGCACCCGCGTCCCCACGCCCTACGGCCGCCGCATGGCCCGCCGCCTGGCCGGGGACGCCTCCCGCCGCGGCCTGACCATCGTCAGCGGCCTGGCTCGCGGCATCGACGCCGAGTCCCATCTGGCGGCGCTGGAGGCCAAGGGCCCGACGTGGGCCGTGCTCGGCACCGGCCTGGGCCACGTATACCCCGCGGAGAACGGCCTCTTGGCCCGCCGCATCGTCGCGGAGGGGGGCGCGGTGATCTCCGAACGCCCGATCGACACGAAGCCCATGCCGGACGTGTTCCCGCGCCGCAACCGCATCGTGGCCGGCCTTAGCTGGGCCGTGGTCGTCGTGGAGGGCCGCCATAAGTCGGGCTCTCTCATCACGGCCCGGCTCGCCGGCGAGCACGGCCGCGAGGTCTTGGCCGTTCCCGGCCCGGCCGACTCGGTCATGTCGGAGGCCCCTCACCGGCTGATCGCCGATGGAGCGAGGTTGACGGCCGACGTCAAGGACATACTCGCCGCCTTGCCTGATGGTCATATTTTAGAGGCCCGAACGGGCCCCGCGGCGGCGGCTCCGGCGGCGGCCGCCCCGACGGAGGATGAGGCCAAGGTCATGGCCTTGCTGGGCGCCGACGCCCTCTCCTTAGATGAACTGGTCCAACTGTCGGGGCTTGACACCACACGCATTTCCTCTATAATGTTCGGGCTGGAGTTAAAGGAAAGAGTATCCTCCGTACCTGGACAACGCTATGCCCAAAAAGAAGCCCACTAAAAAGAAAGCCGCCGCCCGAGCGATAAGCGAGGAAGTGCCCCTTCCAAAATCCGTCAAGAAAGGGGCCAAAGACGACTTAAAGGCGCCTGCCAAGGCGGCGCCGAAGGCTCCGGCCGCCGAAAAGGCGCCCAAAGCCTCTAAATCGTCCAAGGCTGCCCGCACGGGCCCCAGCCTCCTCGTCGTCGAGTCTCCGGCCAAGGAAAGAACGATTTCCCGCTTCCTTAAGAATGAATTCGTGGTCAAGTCGTCGTTCGGCCATGTCCGCGACCTCCCCGTGCGCAAGATCGGCGTCAACGTGGACGACGACTTCGCGCCCCAGTACGTCGTTTTGCCGAGAGCCAAGAAAATCCTGGCCGAGTTCAAGTCCTTGGTCTCCAAGGCCCCCTTCGTCTACCTCGCGACCGACCATGACCGCGAGGGAGAGTCCATCGCCTGGCATCTCGTCGACATGCTCAAGCTCAAGCCCGACCAGGTCAAGCGCATCACCTTCCACGAGATCACGCCGACCGCCATCAAGGCGGCCATCGCCGAGCCGCGGGCGATCGACGAGAACCTCGTGCACGCCCAGCAGGCCCGGCGCGTCATCGACCGCCTCGTCGGCTACAAGCTCTCGCCGCTGCTGTGGGCCAAGATCCAGAGCGGCCTGTCCGCCGGCCGCGTGCAGTCCGTCGCCGTGCGCCTGCTCGCCGAGCGCGAGAACGAGATCACGGACTTCGCGTCCGAGGGCTACTGGACCTTGACGGCCGCGCTCGAGAAGGACGGCGCGCCGCCCGTGTTCGACGCCAAGCTCTCTCTCTGGAAGAAGGAGAAGGTCGAGACGACGCGCACCTACGACCTGTTCAGCGAGCAGTACCGCGTCAAGGCGACGACCTTGCGCACCGCAGAGGAGATGGACGCGGTTTCTCGGCTCGTCCAGGGCGGCGCGTTCAAGGTCGTCAAGGTCGAGAAGAAAGAGGTGCGCCGCCGTCCGCCGCCCCCGTTCTCGACGTCCACGCTGCAGCAGGCCTCCTCCCAGAAGATGGGATTCGCGGCCGAGCGCACGATGCGCATCGCGCAGTCCCTCTACGAAGGCGTCGACTTGGGCGGGACCGACCCGGCCGGTCTGATCACCTACATGCGCACGGACTCGTTCTCGATCGCGGTCAGCGCGGCGACCGAGTGCGCGGCGTTCGTGAAAGACGCTTACGGCGCGCATTACGTCCCCGCCGAGCCCCCGACCTACCAGACGAAGTCGCGAGGCGCCCAGGAAGCCCACGAGGCCATCCGGCCCACGTC
>JAQTNG010000303.1 GCA_028714015.1 Elusimicrobiota bacterium
TCTCCCCGGCGCGGTGTCCACGCGCCCGCAGGCCGGCCCGGCGCTCCCCGCCAGGATCATCGCCTCCGCCGCCGACAAGCAGCTCGTCCTCTCCGACTTCGACGACACCTTGGCCGGCTACAACGAGGTCCTGCCCGCCGACAAGATCGAGGCCGTCCGCCAGATACGCGCCGCCGGCAAGCATTTCGCCGTGATCAGCGACCGCGGCGACGTCAAGCGCCCGAACTCGACGCAGCTCACCGTGTTCGAGTCCCTCGAGTCCCTGCCCGTGTCGGTCCGCGCCGGCATGTTCGTGGCCGCCAACAGCGGCGGCAAGGTCTACCGCTACGATGATCAGGGCGTCCCGCAGAAGGTCCATGAGGCCGAAGCGCTCGAGGCCGGGAAGCTCGAGCTCGTCCAGGCCGCCGCGGCCGCGACCAAGGCCCGCCTCTCCGAAGTCGGCGCCGCGCAGCACGCCGGCGACGACAAGAACCCCTCCGAATCCTACAACACCTACGGCTACGCGATGATGCTCAAGCCCGGCTCCTCCGAGGGCGCCGTGCGCGGCGCCGCCGCGATCCTGACCGAGGAGCTCTCGCGCCGCGGCATCGAAGTCGAGGTCAACCCGCGCTTCGCCAAGGACCCCGCCAACCCGCCCTACGTCACCTTCTCGATCATCACCAAGGCCGACGCCGCCGCGTACATCGCCAAGGCGCTGGGCGTCGCGGCGAAAGACGCCCTCGTCATCGGCGACGCGATGTTCGTGCCCCGCGACGCGAAGAAGGCCGGCTGGCTGTCGCGCCTCGGCGAGCGCCTGAGCGGACGCCCGCAGGCGAAGACCGGCAACGAGACCGACCGGAACATGGCGAAGAATCTGCCCGGCGTGCTGGCGCTCGGCGTCGGCGCGGCGATGGACCCGCGCGTGCCCAACGGCTGGGCGCTCGACGGCAAGGGCCCCGCGGTCACGCAGAAGGTGCTCGAGGCCGTCGCGGCGAAGCAGGCCCGCCCCGGCGACGGCGGCAAGGCGGCTTTGAAGGCGCTCGAGGCGAAGTACGCCGCGGAGCTCGGGACTATTCCCGGCGTCGTCGCCGTCAAGGCCGAGGACACCGACTCTTATGACGGCGTCAATCGCAATGAGACCGCAGGCAAGCGCCTGAGCGTGATCTTCGCGGACGTGCCCTCGATGCAGGCGGCGCTGCCGTCCCTGCCCGCGACCCTGCCCGCCATCGCCGGGGTCAAGGGCGTCGCCCGCTACAACGTCAAGGCCGAGGTTGAAAAGTCCGCGCTGCACGAGGCGTACCGCGCGCTCGAGGCGAAGCACGCGGCGGCGCTCTCGAATATTCCCGGCGTCGTCTCGGTCAAGTTCGAGGACACCGACTTCTATGAAGGCGTCAACCGCAATGACACCGCCGGCAAGCGCATCAGCGTGATCTTCGCCAACGAGTTCTCGATGAAGGCAGCTCTGCCGTCCATGCCCGAGACCTTGCCCGCGATCGCCGGGGTCAAGGACGTCGCCCGCTACAACGTCGTCGCGGCCGTCTCCGTGAAGAATGGCGGTTCCCGCGGCGAGGCCGCGATACAGCTCGGCATGATCGCCGCTATCGTCGGCATGGGCGCTGTCGGCTGGTACGCCTTCGCGACCGCCCTCGGCGACATCGTGCGCATGGGCGAAGAGGCCGTGCGCAACTGGCAGTCCTCGCCCTTCGGCCAGGACGCCGGCTTCTTCCTCGGCGCGACCACGCTCGGCGTGGCCGGGATGATGGGCCCTTCGGCCATCGCGAAGGCGGCGCCCGCGGGGCTGACGCACGCCGTCGAGCCCAACGCTCTGTACGCGCTGGCGCTGGAGAAAATCACGGCCAAGGCCGCCGCGGCCGGCGTTCCCATCGGCAGGATCACGTTCCTTTCCGCCGTGCACGAGTCCCGGTCGTTCAACGGCGTCTGGGTCGGCGACGAGTGGCGGTTCCACTTCGGCTGGGGCGGGGCGAACGGCGGCGTCGAGTACGTGGTCCCCGCGCGCCGCACGACGATCTCCGAGACGATGATGGACGCCTTCGAGCCGGAGCTGAAGGGCATGGTCTCGGCGGCGCGTCTCGCCGAGGGCATGGGCGCGGCGTACTTCGACCTGAGCGTGAAGCTCGGTCCGGACGCGGCGCTCAAGAGCGTCGACGGGGTCACGCGGGTCAGCCTCCTGCCCCGCGTCGGGCCGCCCAATCGCGGCAGGGAACGGGATCTCTGGTACTCCTATCAGGACGCCCGCCGCGAGATCTCCTCGATGAACGCCCGCACCGGCGAGATACGCAAGGCCGCGCCCGCCGCTCCGAAAGGCTCGGCGCTGAAGTCCTTCCTGCTGTGGCTCGGAGGCGTCTCGCTCGTCGTCGCGATCTACGGCGGCTTCTACTGGGCGGCGTCGCACGCGCCCGTCGCCGTCCCGCAGGGCATCCCCGAGGGCTGGCAGGGACCGATCCCGACCATCGACGACGTGTTCCGCGGCATGGGCGGCGTCCTCGGCCTCGGCATGCTGGCCGGCGCGCTGAAGCGCGGTCCCGCGAAGCCCAAGGTCACGAACGACGAGATCGCGGCGGCGGCGAAATCCGTCGCCGCCTCCAAGGGCGGCATCTGGTCCTCGACCGAGTACAACATGAGCTACTCGATGGCGCTCGACAGCCTCAAGTCCCGCGGCGCCACCAAGGCCCAGCTCGAGCTGTTCAAGAAGCTCTGCGACGAGGCCCCGGTCATCGGCGGCCGCTTCAACCCCTGGTCCGGCGACTAAGTCACCGCGCCTTGACGCGCCGCCGTCTTTAGCTTACTCTTAGCGGATGCGGGCTCTTCGCGTGGTATTGGCGCTGATTCTCACCGCCGGCCCCGTTCAGGCCCAGCCCGTCGTCGATCTTCTCACCCGCTACGCCGTTCCCGCCGACGAAATCGCCGCGTCTGCCGATGAGGGAGATGCTCCCCAAGGCTCGGGTAAGCGCCTCGCCGCCCTCGAGTCGGATTTGGCGCTCGTAAGCGAAAGCCTCGAAGGTTTTGCCCATCCTCAGGACGCCGAAAAGGCCTTGCTTGCGGCCAAGCCCCGCATTCCTGCGGGCACGGCGCCGTTCTTCAGGGACCGCGCCACGGCACTTGGCGCGCTTTACCGCACCTTGGCGGTCGTGGACTACACCTGGGCTCTCCGCTTTCCGGAACCGCCCTGCGCGCCCGCCGCCAAGCGCTCTGCTCTGCTGCGCTCGGATGACGGCCTCTTCATTGACTCGTTTTCGGGCAAGACTTCCGCATGGATGACGGTCCTTCTCGGCCCAAGCGCAAAGGGCAAGGACCTCGAGTCGGCTCTCGACCAAGCGTCGGCCTCGGTGCCGCCCAGCCAGGCCGAATACGCCCGCTTGCGAGCCCGACAGAGCCTGATAACGAAGGCCCTCGCGTCCGAAGACGCCGTCGGTGAGGCGCGCGCCGAGCTTTACTGCAAGCGCGCCGAGACGCGCGTTAAACTGGCCGCCGCCAACCGTGCTTCGGGGCCCCAGCTTGCGGCGCGCTCTTCCGGAGAAATGTTTTCTCGTCGCGGTCTCGTCATTCTGGCGGGCAAGACCACGGAAGGCCTCGAGGCCCGAGGCGCGGGCGTCGTCCTCGAGACGAAGGCTGGAACCCGGGTCCTGACCGACCGCCATCTGGGGGCGGGGGAAGTCGTAGCCCTTCTTGACGGGCGAAGCGTCCCGGTGCCGCTGAGCGTCGACCGCGAAGACGTTCGGTCGGGCCTTCTTCTCCTGCGCCCCGAGGGCGACCTTGGGGAGGCCTTAATATTGGCTGAAGCGGCCCCGAAGAAAGACGATCTCGTGTTCGCGCTCGCCCATTCCGACCGCCTCGGCGCGTGGACGAAAACGCAGGGTCTCGTAACAAGCTCGGCCCCGGATCAATTCCAGACCGACGCGGTCGCCGACGCCTCCATGACCGGCGGCGCCGTCCTGGACGAGGAGGGCCGCGTCGCTGGGTTGCTCGTTCTGCGTCGCATCGAAGGGGCCCGGATCGACTGGCCCACCGCTGTGGCGGCACCAGCGCTGCGCGCGTGGCTCGACGGCGGACAGGCGCCCGTAGCTTCGCCAGTCGCACTGACTGACGAGGGTACGACAAAAATCTTGACCGCGTCTCGACCGCTCCTGCAAAGCATGGCGGTCGGGGATGGGGCGACGACCGCGGGGTACGGCTTCGACACCCAGACGCAGTGGGGGAGCGTGCACGCGACCTGCATGGCGAACTGCGGCGACTCCGGACCAAGTTCTTCGTATTCAGGCAACGCCGACGCTGAACTCGGCCAAGCGTTGGGGAAGCTTATGGCTATCGGCGCCGAGAAGCTGATCTTCAAGGGCATTCCCGCGCTGTTTCGGGGAATCGGAGCATTATTCAAATCTAAACCCCATAATGGTGAGGCGCAGGCGGTCACGACCTACGCAGCGCCCAGTCAGATTAAAAAAGTCAAGGTTGAGCCGCCAAAAGTTGAGACGCCGAAACCGGAATGCACGTTTGAGCCTGTCAAACTGCCTAAGTCGATCGGAGCGGAGCCGATCGAGTTCAGGGTGCGCTTCTCGTGCAAAGAGTTGGCAGGCGACCCCAAGATCGAGCTTGGCGGACATAAAGTTGTCGTTAGCGTGGGGTGGAAGGGGTTAAAGGCCAGCACTTATTCGATTACAACAGATGCCAACGGCTATGCCTCGCTTCCAATCCAAGTCCAGAGCGTGGAAGCATCATCTCAAAGAGCGCATGATGAACTCGATAATTACAACCCCGACAAGAAACGCGCGCCGTCCGATCCGCCACTTGAGAATTCGCCCGGCGTCGGTTCGACCGCCACGTCC
>JAQTNG010000304.1 GCA_028714015.1 Elusimicrobiota bacterium
GACCTGCATCCCGACCGTGATCGGCGACGACGCCGAGGCCGTCGTCAAGCGCTGGCAGGCTCGCACGAAGATTCCGATCGTCTACATGAACCACGCCGAGAGCAGCTGCCAGGAGCTCGACGTGTGCCTGCTCCTCTTCAAGAAGATGCAGCAGGACCCCTCTTTCGCCAAGATCGGCCGGCGCAAGAACTCGGTGAACCTCGTGGGCTTTCCCTCCGGCCCGGCCCTCAAGGAGCTCGTGAGGCTGCTGCAGGACATCGGCGTCTCGGTCAACGCAACCGTCATGCCGGCCCTGAGCCTGGCGGTCGCCCGCCGCTATCTCGCCGCCGAGGTCCAGATACTCTATCCGAACGCGGCCTACGCGGAGACCTACAAGGAGTTCTTCGAGCCCATGCCCATCCGGACCCTCAAGCCCGACGCACCGTATGGATTTGAAGGGACGAAGAAGTGGCTCGAGGCCGTGGCCGCCGAGCTCGGCCTGAAGAGCAAGGCGCGGCCGGTTTACGCGAAGGCCGTGAAAGCCCTGACCGCCGATTGGGAGGCCGGCCGCCGCGAGACGGCCGGTCAGGGCCTGGGCTTCGTCGTGGACGCCAATCATGTGGGGCGCCTGGCCGATCCGTCCCAGACGTGGGCGATCCCGGTGCTGAGATTCCTGCGCGAGATGGGCTTCGGCGTGGAGATCCTGTGCTACGGCCAGGCCCAGAAGCAGGCCGCCCACTTCTCCTCCTTCCACACCCCCGCCGAGCTGGCGGCTCTTCTGCGCGACGGCCCCTTCCAGGCCGTCTACTCGGAATACGCGTACGACTCGCGGTTGGCCCGGGCCGGGAAGGCCCAGTTCTCCCTCGAGGATTTCGAGATGGGCCTGGGCGGAGCCGTGCGCACTGTGCAGAAGCTCAGCGGGATCTGCCGCTGGCCGTTCCAGAGGCGATATTCGAAATACATGGGGGCGTTGTAATGGGACAGCAATTCAGCACGCCGATGAATTACCCGACTTTGCTCGGCGTCTATCTGGCGGTCAACGCGCTGAAGGACGCGTACGTGCTGGTGGACGGACCGGACTGCGCCTTCTACAAGGCCCACTTCATTCACGGCCGTCACGACCTGAACTCGACCTTGCTTCGCATCAGCGGCCGCCACCGGGTCGCCTTCACGAACGTCTGCTCGCGCGGCGTCGTCAAGGAGCACGACGAGATCATCGGCCGGGAGATCCAGCGGATGGACGCCCTCGAGGAATCGGGGCTGGTCCTGGTGACGGCTCTGCCCATGTGCTCGATCACCGGGGTCGATTACGGCCGCGTGATCCGTCTGCGCTCGAAGCTGCTGAACAAGCCGGCCATCGACATACCGCCCGAGTCCCTCGTCGGGGATTGGCTCGACGGCTACGATCAGACGCTCAACGCGCTGGCCAAGGGGATCGCGCTCGACCCGAGCCGCCGCCGGCCCGGGACCGTCGCCGTCGTCGGCAACCTCATGGACCGCAACGAGAGCGATCATCTCGCCAACATCGCCGAGCTGAAACGAATGCTCCAGAGCCTCTCGCTGGAGACGGTCTCGGTCTGGCTCAGCGGGCAGGATGCCTCGGACCTCAGCCGCGTCGAGGAGGCCGGCCTCATCGTGTCGCTGCCCTACGGCCGCGCCGCGGCGCGGCGCCTCGCGCAGCGCACGGGCGCGCGCCTCGTGGAGACCGAGCTGCCGTTCGGGCTTCCCAAGACCACGGCCTTCATGCGCGACGTCGGCGCCGCCGCGGGCAAGGAGCGCGAGGCCGAGGCCTTCCTCGACGCGGAATTGTCGCGGGTGGTGCCGCGCCTGAAGTGGATCATCCCGCAGTATTTTCTCAACCGCCGCACGGGCTTCATGGGAGACCCGCATCTCCTGGGAGGCTTCCGGGACATCGCCGACGATCTCGGCCTGAAGCTCGAGGGGGCCATCGTCCGGGGCCGCCGCGCCCACGGGCCCGTCGGCGCCCCGGCGGGCGTCGACGTTCTGTATGAACCGCCCTCCATGGCCGACGAGGTCCGCGCGTTCATGGAGCGGCCGCTGGACCTGTTCGTCTCCTGCTCGTGCGAGCACGAGTGGCCCCAGCTGAAATCCCCGACGATGGAATTCGGCTTTCCCAGCTACCGCCATCACGCGCTCTCCGACCGCCCGTTCCTGGGCTTCAACGGATTCCTGGCCTTCGTCGAGCGGATGGCCGACGAGCTGTCGCGGCCGCGCCGGAAGATCCATGGCTAAGGCCCGCGGCAAGGCGCCGGCTCCGGCCTGGGAGGCTTTCCTCGAGCGGGGGCGGCTCGAGGAGAAGAAGGGGCGAATGGCTCAGGCCGAGCGGGCCTTCCGCCGGGCCCTGCGCGCCGGTCCGTCCTCCAATTCCCTCGCGCGGGAATTCTCCCGGTTCCTCGAGAGCCGCGGCCGCCACAAGGAGGCCGCGGCCCAGCTCCTGCGCGCGATGGAGCTGGGCTGGCCGCGCGCCGAGGGGGAGCCGACTTTGGCCCGGCTGCGCGAGAAGACCTCGCCTCCTCCCAAGATCGAGCCGGGCAGCTTCGAGGAGGAGGCGAAGGCGCTGGAAGAGGCGCCCGCCGGTTCTCCCGAAGGCGGCGACGCCCTCTGGCCTCAGGTCTTCTCGGCGCTGCTCTGCGAACATAAATACCGGGAGGCGTTCCGGCTCGGCGACGCGATGCTCAAGAAGTCCGCGCGGACGCCGTACGCCACCAGCTTTCTGTGGCCGTGGTGGCACGCGGTTTCTTCCCGGGGCTCCGTCAAGAAGATGAAGTTCTGCGCCCGGGAGCTCGAGTTCCTTGGGAAAGCCCGGGCCGGCGGGGAATTCGCGGCCTGGTTCGCGTATTGCCGGGGCGTGCTCCTGCTCAGCCTCGGCCGGAACGCGGAGGCGGCGGTCGAGTACGGGCGCATCAGGCGTCTGCGCTCGCCGCGCTACTCCCTGCTGCATCATCCCTTCGTCATGCAGCGCCTGCTGGCGGGCGATTTCAAGTGGACGATCGCCACCTGCCGGGTCCTCCTGAAAAACGTGCCGGAGTACTGGTGGCTGCACTGCCGCATGGCCGAGGCGCTCATGGCCGGCGGCGACGTCGCCGGAGGGCTGCGCGAGTTCGAGCGCGCCGCCGCGATCGCCGGCGATGACCGGGCGCGCCAAGCGATCATGACCTGGCATGGAGCGGCCCTTTTATGGGCGGGGAAGTACCGCCGCGCCCTGGCCATGTTCGACAAGGCCTCCGGCCTCGGGACCAAGATCTGGGTCAACTGCTGGCGCGGGGGCGCCTGCCTGAAGCTGGGTGAGAACCGGAAGGCCTTGGCGGAACTCGATTTGGCGATCAAGACGGACCACCAAGATCTCGAGGCGTATCTGTGGCGCGGGGAGGCTTTGAGACTTCTGGGCCGCCACGCCGAGGCGCTCAATGACCTCGATCGCGCGATCGCCTTGGACGCCAATTATACCTGGGCCTACTTCAATCGGGCGCTGGTGCGGGGAGCCCGGGGCGACGCGAAGGGCATGGCCGCTGATTACGCGATGATCCCGCGCGACGTCGTCGCCGCCCTCGGCGGCGCGCCGAAGGCCGGCGCCGCCGCCCTGACCCCGAAGGAGATGCGCGCGGTCCTCGAGTCGGGGCTTAAGAGGGCCAAAGGCATCCGTCGTCCGGAGCACTATCTCAATTCCATCTGGATGGGACGCGCCAAGCGCTCCGCCGGGAGGGCCCGTGGCTAAGGGCCCTTTCTCCGAGGTCGAAGCCCTGCTCCAGGCCGGGAAATTAAAGGAGGCGCTGCGCTCCTTGAGGCTGTCCTCGAGCTCAGGATCGGCGTGGGAGGCGTTGCTCTGGCTGGGGCGGATCGAGGAGAAAAGGGGACGTCTAGCGCAGGCGGAGCAGGCCTATCGCCGGGCGATTAAGATCAACCCGAAGGCCGCGCCCGAACTGGTCCGGCTCCTGGAAGAGGAGAAGTTCGCCGATTACCGGAGCGCGCGCCTGGCGGAAGCCTTTCGGACAAAGGCTGGGCGAGAAAAGATCGAAGCGGAGGTGCGCTCCGCGCTCGAGGGGGAGGCCCCGGTTCCGGGCGCGCGCATCGAGATTCTGCTCCGGCTAATCGAAGCGGGGCGGTATGCTCCGGAACTGGAGCGGGCGCTGCTCGTCTGCGTCGATCGAGCCGGTCCCGAAGACAAGATCCTGATCGAATGGCCGCAGATCTTCTCCGCGCTGATGTGCGCCCGGCGCTATCCGGAAGCCTTCCGTCTCGGAGAGGCGGTCCTCGACAAGCTGGGGGGGCTCGCGTCTCCCGGGCAGCTGATGTGGCCCTGGTGGCGCATGATCCGCCGGGCGGTGGCGGAAAACAAGTTCATCGATCTCGAGCTTCAGCGCATACGCGCGGCGGGGGCGAGCGGGGAGTTCCCGCATTGGTTCGCCTATTACCGGGCCATTCTCCTCAGCGACGGCTCCCGCAATCAAGAGAAGGCCATGCTCGAGTACGATCAAATCAAGAACCTGGACGCGGATCGCTACTCGTGGATGCTCCAGACTTTCGTGCTGGTCAAGCTCGGCGCCAAGGACTACCCCGGAGCCATCGCGATCAGCCGGGACATACTCAGCCGCGCGCCGTCGCATTGGTGGGTCCGCTGCCGGATGGCCGAGGCCTACATGGCCGGGGGCGACGTGGACACGGGCCTGCGCGAATTCGCGGAGGCCGAGCGCACCTGCGGCCCGGGCTTGGTCGGAGAGGTCCTGACCTGGCACGGCGAGGTCCTCCTGTGGCTGGGGGAGTACGGCCGGGCCCTGGAGGAGCTCGACGCCGCCGTC
>JAQTNG010000305.1 GCA_028714015.1 Elusimicrobiota bacterium
CGCCGTCGCGCAACGGGGAAAACGGGACGAGTGCGCACCCCGCCCGCTCCAGCGCGTCGAGGTTGTCGGGATAGTAAAAGTGGAACGCCTCGTCGCGGGCGATGCCGAGCCGCACGGTGGGGCGCGCGCTTTCGTTTGCGGGCTTCTCCGCGCGGGGCAGCGGCGACGCCGCGCGGGCCGCTTCCAGAACGCGATCCACGCAAACGGCCGCTTCCACGGCGTCGGCCAACCGGTTCAATAGATCGCGCGTCAGCCGCGTGGCGTCGGCGGTGACGAGGCCGAGGTGGCGGCTAGGCAGTTCCGGCAACGCGCCGCGCTGGACCGCGCCCAGGAGCGGGGGCAACGATGCGCCGCCCAGCGAGGCGCGGAGCCACTCGGCGTGGCGCTCGGAGCCGGTGCGGTTGGCGATGACCCCGGCGAGGCGCAGGCCGGGAAGGAAGGTGGCGAATCCGTGGACCGTTGCCGCGAAGCTGCGCCCCGCGCCATGGGCGTTCGCCACGAGCGCCACGGGGGCGTCGAGGGCGAGGGCGATCTCCGCCGTGCTGCCGTCGAGCCCCGCCGGGTCCGCGCCGTCGAAGAGCCCCATGACGCCTTCGATCAGCGCGACGTCGGCCTCCGCGCCCACGCGGCCAAAGAGCTGCCGCGCGTAGTCGAGGCCCATCATCCAGCCGTCGAGGTTGTAGCACGGGCGGCCGGAGGCAAGGGCGAGGTAGGTGGGGTCGAGGTAATCCGGCCCGACCTTGAATGTCTGCACGCGCAGGCCGCGCCGCGCGAGCGCCGCGACGAGGCCCAGCGTCAGCGAGGTTTTGCCGACGCCGCTTTGCGTTCCCGCGATGACGAGGCGCGGCAGATTCAAAACTCCACCCCTTTCTGCGCGGCGATCCCCTCGGTGTACCCGTGCCGGACGCACCGCATTTCCGTGACGGTATCGGCCTGCGCGATCAAGGCCGCGCTGGCGTGGCGGCCCGTGAGGACGAGGCAGGCGGTCCGCTCCGGGGCGTTGATCAGGGCGATCACGGCTTCCTCGTCGATCAGCTCCCGCAAGAGCGCGCCGCAGATTTCATCCAGGATGATTAGATCATATTTTGAGGAAAGGACGGCTTCGCGGGCGAAGGCCAGCGCTTCCCTCGCCGCCGCCTCGTGCTCGGGGAAGGCGGCGTGTTCGCGGCGCGGGATGAAGCCGCGCCCCATTTGCACGACTTCGACGCCGGGCAGTTGCGCGCAGGCGCGCAGCTCGCCGGTCGCGGCGTTGGATTTGAGGAATTGGACGATCAACACGCGCTGCCCGTGCCCGGAGGCCCGCAGGGCCATGCCGAACGCGGCGGTTGTTTTGCCCTTCCCGTCGCCGGTGAAGATCAAGGTGCGCGGTTTCATACGAGGAAGTGCCGGATGCCCGCGCAGAGGAGCAGCGCGAGCGCGGAGGTGCAGAGCATGAGGCGGCTGGCTTGCCGGATGTGGCCGCGCCGCAAGGGTTGAGCGGGATCGCCCATGCGGGGGCGCTCCGAGGGTTCGCCGAAGTAGTAGTTGAGGCCGCCCAGTTGCACGCCGAGCGCGCCCGCGACGGCGGCCTCGGTGAGGCCGGAGTTGGGGCTCGGGTGCGCGCGCCCGTCGCGGCGGAAGATGCGCCACGCGCCCGCCGGGCGCAATCCCAGGAGCGCGGCCGTGAGCGCGACGAGCGGGGCCGTTAGGCGCGCGGGAAGGTAGTTCACCGCGTCGTCAAGCCGGGCCGAGGCCCAGCCGAAGCGCAGGTAGCGCGCGCTTTTGTAGCCGAAGGTGGAGTCGAGGGTGTTGACCGCTTTGTAAAGCAGCGCGCCGACGGGGCCGCCCAGCACGGCGAACAGGACGGGCGCGGTGACGCCGTCCACCATGTTCTCGGCGATGCTCTCGACGGTGCCGCGCACGACTTCCGGTTCGTCGAGCCGGTCCGTGTCGCGCCCCACGAGCATGGCCACGCGGCGGCGCGCTTCGGGGAGATCGCCCGCGGCAAGCGCCTGGTGGACGCGGCTGCCGTGGCCGGCCAGGTCGCGCCCGGCAAAGCAGGTGTAGAGGAGGACGATCGAAACCGCGTTGCCCGCGGCGGGGTGCCAGGCGACGGCTCCCGCCACCAGCGCATACGCCGCGAGACCCGTCGCGCCGAGCACGGCCAGCACGGCGGCGATGCCCGCCGCGCGTTCGTTGCGGATCGCCCGGCGCAGCGGGGATTCCAGCGCCAGCGCGAGCCGCCCGATGCCCTTGACGGGATGCGGCAGCCAGCGGGGATCGCCCAGGAGGAGGTCGAGGGCGAAGGCAAGTATTACTTGATATTCGATCCTCATCATAGGTTCAAGAGGCGGTAAATCTGGCCCATGTCGAGCCGCTCGCGCACGACGGCGGCCAGGCGGTCGAAGGCTTCCTGCAAATCGTAGCGCGCCACCACGAGGCCCAGCGCCGCGAGGCCCCGGCGCTCGCGCAGCCGGTCCACGAACCAGCGGCGGAACGGGTCGGCGTCGAAGATGCCGTGGAGGTAACTGCCCCAGACGAGGCCGCGCCCGACGCCTATCACTTCGCCGTCTTCCCGCACGACCATCGGCGTCAGCGATTCGTCATACAGGCTCCGGCCGTGGTGGATCTCGTAGCCCCGCACCGCGAGGCCCGCGTCCGCGTGGCGGCAGGTGACGCGCCGGAGCGTTTTTTCCGGCTCCATGACGGTGGAGAGAGCGAGAAACCCGAGAGCGTCCACGGGACGGCCGTCGGATTCGATGCGGCAGGGGTCTTCGATCCGCCGCCCGAGCATTTGGTAGCCGCCGCAGATGCCGACGATCTCCGCGCGCCCTTCGCGGGCGAGTTCGGCGACGGCGTCCGCCAGCCCGCTTGCGCGCAGGTGCGCGAGGTCCCCGGCCACGTGTTTGCTGCCGGGCAGGATGACCGCGTCGGGGCGGCCCAGCTCCTCCCGCGTGCGGACGATGCGCAGCGTCACGTCGGGCTCGATCCGCAGGGCGTCGAAGTCGGTGAAGTTGGAGAGGTGCGGTAGGTCGAGCAGGGCGATGTCCACTTTCCCGCCGTCCGCGTGCGCGCCATGCGATTTTTCCGCTTTGAAGGTGACGGAGTCTTCTTCGGGCAAGCCGAGATCGGCCAGGTAGGGCACGACGCCGACCACCGGGACGCCGGTGTGCAAGCGGACGTAGTCGTGCGCGTCCTTGAGGAGCGACGCGTCGCCGCGAAAGCGGTTCACGACGAAGCCCGCGACTTGCGCGCGCTCCCACTCGGCGAGGACTTCCATGGTGCCGACGAACGAGGCGTAGACGCCGCCGCGGTCGATGTCGCCCACGAGGAGCACCGGGGCGTCGGCGTAACGGGCCATCGGCATGTTGACGATGTCGTGCCGCTTCAAGTTGACTTCCGCCGGGCTGCCCGCGCCTTCCATCACGACGACGTCGTTCTCTGCGGCGAGGGAGTCGAACGCCGATTTCGCGGCCTCGAAGGCGCGCGGTTTGTAGCGGATGTATTCGCCCACGTTCATGTTGCCGACGGGCTTGCCCATGACGATGACTTGCGAGCCGGTGTCCGAGTTGGGCTTGAGGAGGACGGGGTTCATCCGCGCCTCGGGCTCGATGCGGCAGGCCTGCGCCTGCACGACCTGCGCGCGGCCCATTTCCAGGCCGTCGCGGGTGACGAAGGAGTTGAGCGACATGTTCTGGGCCTTGAACGGCGCGACGCACAGGCCGTCCTGCCGGAGGATGCGGCAGAGCGCGGCGGTGAGGACGCTTTTGCCCGCGTTGGAGCTGGTCCCCTGGAACATGAGGGTGGCGGCGCGGCGCTTGGGGGCGGGCGCGGGATGCGCGCCGGAGGCCCGGCGCAGGGCCTCGCAAAGCCGCGCGTTTTCCCGCGCGGTGCGGACGGCCACGCGGAAGAACCGGGCGTCGAGCCCCTGGAAGTTCGCGCACACGCGGATGGCGATGCCTTCCTTGAGCAGCCGCGCGGCGAGGGCCGGGGCGGCGGGCAGCGGTGCCGCGGCGCGCACGAGCAGGAAGTCGGCTTCGCCGGGGTAGGCATGCAGGCCGGGGACGCGGGCGAGGTCCGCCGCGAGGGCTTCGCGCTGTTCGCGGACGAATCGCCGCGTTTGGACGAGATATTCGGCGTCCTCCAATGCCGCGACGCCGACGGCCTGGGCCAGGACGTTCACGGACCACGGCGGAAGCTGTTCGCGGATCTTGCGGGCGAGCGCGGCGCCGGCCACGGCGCACCCGAGGCGCAGCCCGGGGATGGCGAAGGCTTTGGTGAGGGAAAGGAGGACGAGGACGTTGGCGGGGCGCTCGCGCGTGAGGCTGTCGAAGTTTTCCACGAAGTCGCCGAAGGCTTCGTCCACGATGAAGAGCGTTTCGGGATGCCGGGCCGCGAACGCCCGCAGTTCCGCGCCGCCGCAGACGTGGCCGGTGGGGTTGTTCGGGCGGCCGAGGAAGACGGCTTCGTCGCCGCGAAGGCGGGCTTCGAGCGCCGCGAAGTCGAGCCGGAAGCCCTCGTCTTCCCGCAATACGAGCGGCTCCACGGTCATGCCGCCGAGCGCGGCGGAGCGGGCGTAGTCGATGTACGCGGGGACGGGGATCACCGCGCGCGGTTTGCCGAGCACACGGGGTAGTACCGAAAGAATTTCGGCGGAACCGTTGCCCGCGATGATTTCCTCCCCGCGCGCGCCGTAGCGCCGGGCGGCGGCGGCGGCAAGCGCGGCGCAATCCGAGTCCGGGTAATGCGTGAGGGCGCTGACATGCGCGGCGATGACCGGGCGGAGCCACTCG
>JAQTNG010000306.1 GCA_028714015.1 Elusimicrobiota bacterium
GGAGCCGTGGGAGCCGTGCGACCCGTGAGACCCGTGCGAGCCGTGAGAGCCGTGAGAGCCGTGGGAGCCGTGGGACCCGTGCGACCCGTGTGACCCGTGCGAGCCGTGGGACCCGTGCGAGCCGTGGGAGCCGTGAGACCCGTGCGAACCGTGGGACCCGTGCGAGCCGTGGGAACCGTGGGACCCGTGCGACCCGTGCGACCCGTGGGAACCGTGCGAGCCGTGGCTCGTATGGGACCCCGTGCCGCCGGAGTTGTGCAGGTAGTTCGAATGCGCCGCCGGAGCGGGCGTCGCCTTGAGCAGGGCCGCGCCGATGATGCCGAGCGCCGCCGCGGTCTTGATGACGTTCTCCTTGGTGATCTTGCCTTCCTCGGAGCTCAGGAACACCGAGGCGTCCTTCTTGATCTGCGGCAGCAGCTGAGCCTTCTTGCCCTTCTTGCCCTTCTTCGGAGTCTTCTTGGCCATGCTCTATTCCTCCGCGGCGCTACCGCGATTTATACTCCAGCCAGGACTCGAGAATCTTCCTGGCCTCCGGATCCTGCAGCTTCGTGAACACCACGTCGAAAAGCCCCATCATCTTCTCGCACCAGCCGTTGTCCGGCATGCGCCCGAAGACGCTGCCCTGCGTCGCCTGGTTGTACACCGGAAGGACGCTGCAGAAAGGGTTGTACGCGCACTGGAAGCACATCGGCTGGGCGTTGGAACTCGAGGACAGCAGGCTCGCGCGCACGGTCGGGTGGTCCAGGAGATCCTGGAACGAGGACGAAGCCGCGTGGCCGATCTTGAAGAACTCGTCCCCCTCGTTGGCGAGGAGGCGGCCTTCCTCGCAGGTGTAAACCGCGCCGTCGTGGTTGTAGGCGAGGCGCGCGACGCCGTCGGCGTTGGGGAAGCGCCAATGGGCGCCCTCGAGTATGCGCAGGATCAAGATAAGGGTCATCTTCTCGTACGCTTTCACGCCTTTCTTGTTGAGCTCGATGATGTAGTCGAGCGCGTCCGAGTAGAACTTGACGAACTCCGCCGAGGTGTAGCCGATCGTGTCCCAGCTCCTCTTCGCGAAGCCGATCGGGTCGAGCGGTCCGAACTGGATGCGCTCGAGCCCGAGCGAGACGAGCTGATCGACGATCTCCGGCGCGCGGGCCAGAGAGTGCCGCGTGACCGTGCAGATCGCGTTGGGCGTGTCCACCTTCTCGCCCGCGGCCTTGCGCGCGACGACCTTCTTGAGGCCGGCAAGGACGCTCTCGTGGCTGTTGCCCCCGAGGTAGATCCGGTTCCGGTCGTGGAGGTCCTTGGGGCCGTCGAGCGAGGTGCAGAACGAGACGCCGTGCGCGATGAGGAAATCGATCTTCTCGTCGTCGAGCAGGCTGAAATTCGAGATGAGCCCGAAGTGCAGGGCGCGGGCGTGGTGCTTGTTCTTCTCCTTCGCGTACCGGAGGATGAACTTGACGACCGGCCAGTTGAGCAGGGGCTCGCCGCCCTGGAACTCGATCATCAGGTTCGGGCTGGGGCTCGAGAAGATCAGGTCCACGACCTGCCGGGCGGTCTCGACCGTCATGTCCTTGTCGGTCCGCTCGACGCCGACGACGCTCGCGTGGCAGTACAGGCACTTGAAGTTGCAGCGAAGGGTGACGACGACGGTGTGGACGTTGGGGCCTTTCCAATCGAGAAGATGGCGCGGCACGGTGCGATCGGCCATATGAGCGAAGTCGAGCTGGTCGCGGACGAAATCCTTCTGAAGCAGGCCGGGAACCTTGCCGGCGCCGACGGCGAGCGGGTCGCCGTTCTCGATGCGGCCGCCGAGGTACCGCGCGTAGTCGGCCTCGGACAGAACGGCGTGCTCGCCGATATCGTTGGTGATCAGCACGGAGGAGCCCAGCTTGCGGGCGTTGTGCGCCGCGACCCGAAGCGGGGCCGGCTCGAGGACGCCGGCGGGCTCCGTCAGCCTAGACACCCGCGTCCTCCTTCACCGGCGGAAGGACCGTGCCCTGATCCGAGATCTTCCTCGGCATCGTGCGCGCGACCTCGGCCTCGGCGTTTTTGACGAGGTCCGCGACCAGCTTCTTGAACGCGGGCGCCGACTCCTCGGCGGGCGGAGCGGCGGGCGTCTCGCCGCCTCGCGCGGCCATAAGGGTCTGCGTGATGATCAGGCTCGAGATCTTCGAGTTGAAGCGGCCGACGATGAAGCGGTACTCCTGGTTCAGGAGCTCGTTGCCGAACTCTCCGGCCAGCGCCTCGAGCTGCTCGAGCCCGGCGTCGCGGCGCTTGGCCTCGAGGGTGACCTCGAATGACGCCTTCGTTTCCTCGAGATAGACGTCGATCTTCGGCGCGAGGATCTGCGCCGCGATGCGCAGCGCGTCCATCGTGTAGATCTTCTTCGGGATGGCGAAGGAGACTTGGCGGCCCTTCACGTCGGTGTCGAGGATCATCGCACGACCTCCGGCTGCCCCGCGGGGACGGCCTCGCTTTCCTGCCAGCGGCACTGGTCGCGCTCCAGCCATTTGTCCATCACCTTGCGCGCGCGCGGATCGCGCAGCTTGCGAAAGATCACGTCGAACACGCCCATGTGGGAGACGCACCAGCCGCTCGTGGGCATCTGGCCGAAGACGCTCTTCTGCGTCTCATAGTGGAAGACGGGCTCGACGCCGCAGTACGGCTTGAACGCGCACTGGTGGCACATCGGCTGGTTGTCGAGCGTGGACGCGGTCACGCAGGCGCGCGTCGTCGGGTGGTCGATGACCGAGGTCCAGTCGCTCTCGGCCGTGTCGCCGACCTTGAAGATCGGGTCGCCCTGGTGGTCGACCATGCGGCCCTCGTCGCTGACGAAGATCTCGCCGTTGTAGTTGTAGGCCAGGCAGCCGAGCACCGCGCCCGCGGGCGAGCGCAGGTCCATGAAGCCGGGATCCTCGCCCTTGACGATCTTGCTGAGCAGGATCAGCGCCATGCGCTCCATGATGTTCGACTTGCCCGAGATATTGAGGTCGATGACGTAGTCGAGCGTTTTTTCGTAGAAGCGGACGAACTCCTCGGCCTCGTAGCCGACGTCCTTCCAGACGCGCTTCGCGTAGCCGATCGGCGACAGCGGCCGCAGGAAGATCTGCTCGAGGCCGAGCTTCACGTACAGGTCCACGATCTGGGGGCCGTAGTCCATGGAGAAGCGCGTCGTCGTCATCAGCGCGCCCGGCAGGTAGTATTTCTTCTTCTCGTCGGCGTTGCAGCGCTCCTGGATCTTCTCGAGCCAGTGCACGACCTTCTGCTGGGCCTCGCCGCCGCCGAGGAACGGGCGGTTCTTGTTGTGCAGCTCCGCGGGGCCGTCGAGGGACGTGCAGATCGAGACGTGATGGTCGAAGAGGAAGTCGAGCTTGTCCTCCGTCATCAAGGTGAAGTTGCACACCAAAGCCATCAGAAGCTTGCGGTTGCCGGCCTTCGCCTTCGCCTGCGCGTACTCGGTGATGAACTTCACGACGGGCCAGTTCAGCAGCGGCTCGCCGCCCTGGAACTCGATGCAGATCGTCGGGTTCGGCGTCGAGAAGATGAAGTCGACGGTCTTCCGCGCGGTCTCGACGTCCATGTCCGTGTCGGTGCGCGACGGATCGACGACGCTCGAATGGCAGTACTGGCATTTCTGGTTGCAGCGCAAGGTCACGACGATCATGTGCAGGCTGGGTCCGGGGAACCACTGGAAGGAGTTCTTCTTCACGTAGTTCGCGGCCAGCTGCCGGAAGTCGAGGCGGGCCTTCAGGAAGCCGCGGCTCTCGAGCTCGGGGTATAACGGATCATCGCCGCCGACCTTGCCCGCCATGAACCGCTCAAAGTCGGCCGTCGAGAGCATCAGGAACTGGCCCCACTCGTTGGTCAGGAGATGCCAGCCGCCCATGTCGCGGAAGTTGAACGCGGCGAGGCCGCCGGTGTCGACGGCGGCGCCTTTCGCCAGCGCGGTGAGGCGGCTCATGAGGCCTTGTTCTCCTGCGCTTCTTCCCAGGAGGCCTTGATGCCCTTCGGGTCCAGGGCGATCTTCTTCTCGTTCATCGTCTTGATCTCGGACTCGACCTCGGAGATCAGCTTCTCGATCTCCGCCCGCTGGTCGTCGGTGAGTTCCTCGGCGGCCGGCTCCGGCGCCGCCGGCGCGGACGCAGGCGCGATCGTGCCGTTGGCGATGAGCACGGCCTGCTCCGCGATGAACTCGCGGATCGGGAGGTTGTTCTTCGCCACGGCCCAGCGCACCTTCTGGGAGGCGAGGTCGGAGAGGAATTCCTCCGCGAGCGCGCGCGGCTCGACCGACTTCGGGTCCTTCGGGCGCAGGACGACGTCGACCTTCTTGGCTCGGTCGCCGGACAAGGAAACGAAGGCCTTGTCCATCATCAGATAGGCGGCGCCGAAAATGGATTCGAGCCCTTCCGTCTTGACGTCGCAGGAGACGGATACTTCTAAATCTGACAACTTCCAGGATGCGGCGGCGGGCTTGGCGGGCTTTTTGGGGGCCGAGGTCTTGGCTCCCGTCTTAGATGTTTTTTTCTTTGTTTTCATGCCAAATCCTGACTAATGAGGTAGGCTTTCGCCAGCCGCAGAAGTGTAGCAGGATTGTCATGCCATGTCAACACACCATTTATTCAATAAATTCATACACTTTTCGTCATCGGCTAGTTCTAAAATACGGTCCAACAGTCCCATCTGAAGAGTGCAGGCCGGGCTCGACGGAGTCTGGCCCCAGAGGGTTGCTTGTAATTTTTGGCTGAGCGACGGCGGCACCGCGCAGAACGGCCGGTACGCGCACTGGGAGCACA
>JAQTNG010000307.1:0-3191 GCA_028714015.1 Elusimicrobiota bacterium
GTTCGTGAAGCGCGTCCTCGCGCAGCGGCCGCGGCTGCGCCGCCTTCTCGACACCCGCCTTCTTCTCAACGCCGTCGCCTGTATCTCGCCCAACTGACGAAAGGAGCTCCCATGTCCGCACGAGCGCCAGTAGAAAAAACCTCCGCAGCCACCTCGCCGCCGCCAGCCGAAGAGCGCAAGCCAGCACCGGCGACGACGATCGAGAAGGTCATCGAAGCCACCATCGACCGGATGATCGAGAGCGAGGACAGGCTCTCGCGCCACGCCGAGAAGTCGCTCATCGAGACCCTCTCGAAGCTCGAGAACGCCGATGCCCTCTTCGAGCGCCGGGCGAAGCTCCTCGAGGGCTTCTATATGACCGCGCTGAAGAGAACGCGGCCGCAGGACTGGATCCTCTTCAAGGACAAGCAGGGGAACGTGAACGCGATGCTCGCGGCCTCCGGCGCCGAGCTCGTCGCCGAGGTCTACGGCATCCGAGTCTCGAACCTCCGGCCCCTCGACGCCCGCGGCATGTTCGCCCCGGACCGTATCGACGTCACCGCCGACGTGTACGAGCTGCGCGGCGCGTGCGACGCCTACTCGCGCGTGAATGGCCGCGAGGTCTTCGGGCTGGAGATGTCGCGCCGCTCCGACGAGCAGTTCACGGGCCGCGCCGTGAACGACGAGAAGAAGTTCGACTTCCAGGGGAAGAACGCGAACCCGGCCGACCTTCGCAGCGCCGTCATGACGGGCCTTCGGACGAAGACGGTCCGCGTTCTCTGCTCGATGACGCGCGTTCCCCCGAGCGACCTCGAGAAGGCCTGGAACGGCACGCCGAAGAAGGTCGACGAGTGCCGGAAGGGGTCGGGATTCGGGACCGGAAACGAGAGACGAAGCGAAGCCGTCTCGGACGAGGAGCTGAAGCCGAAGAAGGCAGCTCTTCGCGACGCGATCCTGCGGGCCGTGGGCGGAGACATGGCCGCGGCGAAGTCGCTTTGCAAGGAGATCACGGCAAACCCGCCCAAGTTCGGCGGCTTCGACAGCGTCGAGAGGCTGACCGAGGGCTGGCAAGTCGACAACGCGATGGCGAAGCTCGCGGCCCATCCGACTTTCGGAAACGCCGCGAAGAAGCCGGCCCCACGCGAGCCGGGCGACGACGAGTAGGGAGCATGCCAAGAGGAAGAGTTCCCACGCACGGTGACACGCGAGGCGGAAGGATGTCTGCCGAATACCGCGTCTGGGTCGAGATGCGCCAGCGCTGCGACCGGCCGGCCCATCACGCCTTCGCCGGATACGGCGGCCGAGGAATAGCCGTCTGCCCGGAATGGGAGGCGGATTTCTCCGCTTTCTTGGCACACGTGGGGCGCCGCCCCGGTCCTGGTTACTCGATCGATCGGATCAAAAACGATCGCGGCTATGAACCCGGGAATGTGCGTTGGGCGACGCCGGCGGTCCAAGGCCGGAACCGCAGAGACGTGAGGTTGAACCCGGAGGCCGTTGCGGTGCTCAGACATCTCGACGCGTCCCGGGTCGGTGGCGCGGCCGCGCTGTACGGAGTCAGCCGTAACCACGTTTTTCGAATCAGGAGAGGAGAACGGTGGGCTTCATGAACAACGCCGAGATCGCCGGGGCTCTGTCCATCGCGTGGAGCGCTTATCTTCGATCACAACGGGAGGCGGGCCCCCGCCGCAGGAGGGATTACGTTTACGCGAGCGCACGCCGGGATTGCGTGCGACAAATGGCGCTCGACCTCATCGCGCCAGAGGACGATGTTCCATTTTCCGACGACGCGCTCGAGCGGATGGAACGCGGAAACGAGCGCGAGCACGCGATCGTCGCCCGCCTTCATCAGATCGGCCCGCGCTGCTCGCCGCCCTTCTCCGTCATCGAGGGCCAGCGCCGCTTCGAGATCAAGGACCGCGACGGCGTCCTCCTCATCCGAGGAAAGGTCGACGGCCGGCTCCAGTTCGACCACTTCACGAAGCCTGTCGTGGAAATCAAGTCGGGCACGAGCTTTCAGAACGTCGAGAGCCTGGCTGACCTCGACCGCGGCCGTTGGACGAAGCACTCGCTCGACCAGCTCCTCGCCTATCTCTACGCCGAGAGCGAGCCGACCGGCCTTTTCATCATCGACCGGCCGAGGCTCCCCCTCTTCCTGCCCGTCGTTCTCGAGGAGCACCTCGAGAGAGCCGAGTCCTTCCTCCGCGACGCCCGCAAGGCCTCCGACGCCGCGCGCGGCGGCGAGCTGCCGCCCTTCACGACCGACGTCGGCGAGTGCCGGCGCTGCCCGCACTTCGGGAAGACGTGCGCCCCGCCGGCGCTGGATTACGGGCCCGGCGTGAAGGTCATCTCGGATCCGGACCTCGAGGAAGCCGCCCGGGTCCGCGAGGCGAACCGCGAGGCCGCAAAGGCCTACGACAAGGCCGACAAGGTGCTGAAGGACGCACTCCGCGGGGTCGAGTCGGCGGTCCTCGGACCGTTCTCCGTCACGGGGAAGTGGGGACGCCAGACGAGCTACGACATCCCGAAAGAGCTGAAGGAGAAATACAAGCACGTCGAGGAGAAGGGGAAGTTCTTCCTCGACGTCGAGCGCGCGGTGCAGGAACCGGACGCGGAGGCAGTTCCCCGCGAGGTCGCAGAAGAGTCCAGCAGCTTGCGGTTCACGAGCCTCGAGGCCGTGAGCTGACCGATCCGTTCACGTCTCGAGGCGGCGAGTCCCGCGGCCATGGGCTACCGCCGACGCCCCGGCCGCAAAGGAGGACCCAGGTGGAACGACAGACGTTAGAAAAGGCGCCGGCCACGAGCGCGCAGCTCGTCCGCTACGACGTCACCGAAGCGCAGATCGCCGAGACGAAAGCGAAGTTCTCGGCCCTGAGCGCCGACACCTGGAAAGGCTACGAAGAGGTCCGCCTCGCCATCGCGCAGGTCAGGGACACCCGCGTCGCCGTCGAGAAGCGCCGGGTCGAGCTGAAGGCCGATGCGCTCGCCTACGGACGCCTCGTTGACTCCGAGGCGAAGCGCTTTACGAACCTCCTCCTCGAGATCGAGGAGCCGCTGAAGGCGAAAAAGGCGGCCGTCGACGACGAGAAGGCGCGGAAGAAGGCCGAAGAGGATGCCGCAAAGCTCCGCGCGATCGAGGCCGAACTTGCGGCGAAGCGCGCGAAAGAAGAGGCCGAGGCGCGCGCGGCCCGGGAGGCCGAAGAGAAGCGGCT
>JAQTNG010000307.1:3201-4777 GCA_028714015.1 Elusimicrobiota bacterium
GCCTGGCCGCCGTCCAGGCGAAGATCGACGCCGACCGGAAGGCCGAGGCTGAGCGGGTCGAGGTCGCCCGCAGGACCGAGCAGGAGCGCCTCGACGCAGCCGCGGCGGCTGAGCGCGCGCGGATCGACGCCGAGCGAGAGAAGCTCGCGGCCGAGCGCCGCGCCGAGGAAGAGCGCCAGCGGGCGGAGCGGCAGGCCCTCGAAGCCGAGCGGCGCCGGATCGCGGCGGAGCGGGAAGCGGCCGAGCGCGCTGAGTTCGAGTGGCATGCCAAAGCCCGGGCCGAGAAAGAAGCCGCCGAGAAGATCGAGCGTGATCGGATCGAGAAGGCCCGCCGCGAGGCCGAACGGGCCGCGCTGCTTCCGGACGTCGAGAAGCTCGGGGCGTTCGCCGACGAGATCCGTGCGCTGAACGCTCCTGCGGTGAAGTCGGAGGAAGTCGGCGAGGTTCTCACGTGGGCGACGAACAGCCTCGAGACCCTCGCCGAGAGCATCGAGGACAAGGCCATGTTGATGGGATATCGGAGGCGCGTCCTCGCGCCCGCGGAAGACACGGACGTCCCTTACTAAGCGATTCACGTGCTCGGGCGGGAGCTTGGGGTCCTGGTCGCCGCCCTCGCCTGGACCCGAAAGGAGGCCACATGGAGATCGTCGACCCGAAAGACTCCTTCGCCGATGCGAAGGCCGCGCTCGAGGAGCAGCGCGCCCTACTGAACAAGCGCCTCGACCAGATCCGAGTCGAGCGCGAGACGGCCTGCGCGAAGTGGGCCGAGGAAACGAAACAGATCAAGGAGCTGCTTCGCGTCAAGGCTCCGTACACGAGGAAGCCGAAGGCGGAGAGCGCGGCGTGACGGAGCTGGTCCTTTACAACGCGGCGCGCACAGCCCTTCAGAAGGCCGTGCGCGTCGATGAGGTGAAGTCGATCCGCGACAGAGCGGAGGCCATGCGCGCGTACGGCAAGCAGGCCAACGACCGCCAGATGGAGGCGGACGCCTTTGAGATCCGAGAGCGCGCGACGAAGCGGCTCGGCGAGTTGGTGAAGGCTCAAAAGGCACTGCCTCGCGAGATAGGCGGTGGACTTGCCGCACCCGGGATGACGAAGGGCACGAAGCGTGAGGCTCCGCGTGGCAGGGCTATTTCGGGTCCTAATCCGACCCGAAATAGCACCGTGCCAACACTCGACGAAATGGGAATCGACAAGCATCTCGCCGACCGAGCGCGGAAGCTCGATGCGATGCCGCCAGCAAAGTTCGAGAAGCACATCGAGGCCGGGCGAGAGCGCGTGTTCAAGGCGCACGTCGGCCAAGCGACCGGCGAAAGTGAGTGGTACACGCCCGCCGCCCTGATCGAGGCTGCGCGGGATGTCATGGTGAAGATCGACCTCGATCCGGCGAGCTGCGCTGCCGCGAACGGCGTCGTCGGAGCGAGTCGATTCTTCTCCATCGAGGACGACGGCCTCTCTCAAGACTGGGCCGGCCGAGTCTTCCTGAACCCTCCCTACTCCCAGCCGCTCATGGGCAAGTTCGCCGAGAAGCTCGTCTCTCACGTGAAGGACGGCTCCGTGACGAGCGCTATCGCAC
>JAQTNG010000308.1 GCA_028714015.1 Elusimicrobiota bacterium
CCTACGGCGACGCGATCGCCGTCGTGCCGAACCTCGTCGAGGCCGGCGACGCTTTCCTGATGGCCGAGATCGGCCGGAACCAAGCCGAAGTCCGGCGTTTTCGCGGGCTCATCATCATAGTAGGCGCGGCGAGCCTGCTCCTGTCCTTGCTCGGACTGCTGGTCGCCCACTATTGCTTTCTCCGGCCGCTGTCGGCCCTCCAGGACGCCATCAAGCGGTTCGAAGGAGGGGACTTCACGGCCCGGGTGGAGCTGACCTCTCATGGGGAGATGATGTCTTTGATCGCCGCCTTCAACTCCATGGCCCAGTCGGTGGAGCGCAACAGCAGCCAGCTGCGCGGCATCCTCGACAACAGCCCGACCGTCATTTTCGTCAAGGACCTGGAGGGGCGCTACCTCTTCGTCAATCGGCGCTGCGAGGCCCTGTTCCATCAGGCTCACGGGGCCATGGAGGGGAAGACGGACTTCGATGTCCTCCCCAGGGAGACGGCGGAGAAATTCCGCGCGGCCGACAAAGAGGTCCAGCGCCGCGGCGAGCCCATGACGCTCGAGGAGGCTATCCCCCAGGACGACGGCCTGCATCACTACCTCACGGTCAAGTTCCCGCTGCGCGACTCCTCCGGCGCCGCCTACGGCGTCTGCGGCATCGCCGCCGACGTCACGGAGAAAAAACGCGCGGAGTCTGATATCCGCCTCCTTTCGACGGGCATCGAACAGTCCACCGAAAGCGTCGCCATCACCGACGCCGAGGGAGTCATCCTCTACGTCAATCCCAGCTATGAGCGCGTGACGGGCTATCCTCGCGCCGAAGCGCTGGGGCGAAAGCCGTCGATCCTCAAGAGCGGCCGCCACGACGGGTCCTTCTACGCGCAGATGTGGGGAACGCTGGCGCGCGGCGAGGTCTGGGTCGGGGACGTCGTGAACCGCCGCAAGAATGGGACGGAGTATGTCGAGCACGGCTCCATCTCCCCGATCCGCGACGCGGCCGGCGCCACCACGAATTACATCGCCGTCAAGCGCGACATCAGCAATGAGCGCGCTCTCGAGGAGCAGCTCCGGCAGTCCCAGAAGATGGACGCCGTCGGCCGCCTGGCGGGCGGCGTGGCCCACGACTTCAACAACATCCTGACCGCGATTCTGGGCTACTGCAGTCTGCTCCGGGACCAGGTCACGAGCGCCGCGGCGCGCGCGGACCTCGACGAGATCAAGGCCTCGGGCGAGCGCGCCGCGGCCCTGACCCAGCAGCTCCTGGCTTTCTCGCGCAAGCAGGCCTTAAGCCCGAAGGTTCTGGACTTGAACGCCATCGTCGCGGACACGGAGCGCATGCTCAAGAGGGTTCTCGGCGAGAACGTGGCCCTGAGCTGCCTCCTTTCCCCGGAGCTGGGCCGGGTCAAGGCCGACAAGAGCCAGCTGGAGCAGGTCATCTTGAACCTCGCGGTCAACGGGCGCGACGCCATGCCGGGCGGCGGAAATCTGACCATCGAGACCGCCGACCGTGAGCTGGACGAGGAGTACTGCCAGGCCCATGCGGAGGCGCGGCCCGGCCGCCACGCGATGCTTTCCGTGAAGGACACGGGGACCGGCATGGACGCGCGGACGCTGGCGCGCATATTCGAGCCTTTCTTCACCACCAAGGATCCGGGCCGCGGCACGGGCCTGGGGCTGTCGATGGTCTACGGCATCGTCCGTCAGAGCGGCGGCCATATCGCCGTCCTCAGCGAGCCGGGCCGGGGCGCGTGCTTCCAGGTCTATCTGCCCATCGTCACGGAGGCCCCGGAGACGGAGATCGAGTCCCCGGCTCCCGCTCAGACGGGAGCGGGGGAGGTCGTCCTGCTGGTCGAGGACGAGGTGCCCTTGCGTCGCCTGGTCGCGCGGCTGCTCTCTTCGGCCGGTTATGCGGTGCTCGAGGCCGGGGACGCGGAGAGCGCTCTGGCTCTGTTCCAGGAGCGCGGTTCAGAGGTCCGCCTCCTCATGACGGACGTGCTTCTTGCGAAAAACAACGGACGGTGGCTGGCTGAAAAACTTCGGGAGTTCAAGCCCGCTCTGCGCGTCCTCTATACGTCCGGATACACGGATGAGGTCATTGCGAACCATGGCGTGCGCGCTCAGGGCGTGAGTTTCCTGCCCAAGCCTTTCGCGGCCAAGAACCTTTTCTCCGCGGTGCACGCCGCACTCGACGCCTAGGGTCAGGAGTTCTCGCCCCTTGAATCAACCGCGTTCCGGGGCTATCCTACGGGCGTGAAGAGGCTCGCTCTCGTCCTTGCCGTTCTTTGCGCCGTTCCGGCCGCCGCGGGCCCCGCCGGTCCCATCGATGCGCACGCGGCTCCGGCCACGGGCTACTCGGGAGCGTATCTCGGCACGGTCTCGCTCTCCTTGGCCCGCGACCCTTTCTACGGCTCGCGCCTGCTTGACGCCTTCGAGCTTCACCTGCGCTCCGTCGCGGCGATGACCGCCCCGCGCGCGGTGGCGGACTATCTCGAGGTCGCCGTGATCGGCTCGGGCGCGGGGTCGGCGAAGGAGCTTCGCGCCGCGCTCGGCAAGGAGCCGATGGACGCCCAGCGCGCGGCGGCGCTCATGCTGGCCCACGCGCTCGCGCGGCCGGCGGAGTTCCACGAGGTGCTCGACGGCCTCGAGGCGCGCAAGGCGGGCCTGGGAAAGCACACGGCCGAGCTCCTGCGCGAGACCCACGGACCGGGAGACCGGCGGCTGATCGCCGCCCTGCGGGCGCGGGGAGAAGTCAAGCCGAAGGGATCCGCCCTGACGTACGACCGGTTCGGCCAGCTCGACCGGCTCTTCGACGGCGGAGGCTCCGAAGGACGCGACGCCGTGGAAATATCGGGCCCGGTCGAGGCTCCCGAGGGGTACGACGGCTACGGCCCGGACGGCCTGCCGCGGCGCTCCGGACTCAAGCCCGCGCGGGAGTAGTTGAGCGAACCCGCCGCAATCTGGTAGAATCCCTGCGTAGGGCCTTTAGCTCAGCTGGGAGAGCGCCTGCATGGCATGCAGGAGGTCAGCGGTTCGATCCCGCTAAGGTCCACCAACTTTTCGCCCCCGAATAGGGGGCTTTTTATTGAAGGTGAGACGACATTGATGAAAGCGTTGAAAGGGCGGCTTGCGTTCGTCGGTTTCGTGGTCGCTGCCACCGCGCTTTTGTTCGTCATGCTGGAAAGCGTTTCGTTCGTATTCAACGCCCGGTCCGGAGGCGGGACTCTTCCGTTCCTCGTCGACGCCGAGTTGCTGCGCGGCGAGCCGGAGGGGAGAAGCCTCAGCTATCTGGATCCGCTGCTTGGCGCCGCGCATAATCCCTCCGTATTGGAGTCGTTCGGCCACCGGACCTTTCACGGCTTCGAAGTCTTCGGCGATCCCGACGATCGTCACGCCCTTCGCATCATCACGCTGGGGGGCTCGACGACCGAGTGCTTTTCCGGGAACTGGCCTAAGGCCCTCTATCAGGAATGCCGGAAGAGGAATATCCCGGTCGTCTTGTTCAATGGCGGAGTTTCCAGCTACGGCTCGGCCCAGGAACTGCTCAAGCTCATCCGTGACGGAATCCTGCTGCGCCCGGATGTGGTGGTCTCCTACGACGGCGTCAACGACAGGGGCGGCGGCGACGGCCGGCGCCGCAGGCTGCTTCATCCCGTCCACTCCCGCATCTACTCCCGGCTCTTGGGGGGAGGCGCGGCCCCCTTGATGCCGAACACCGTTGCCGCCCTGCGCCGGTCCTTTTTCTCCAAAAATGCCGTCGAGGGGATCGAGTGGGGGGTGCCGGACACCCTGACCCCGGCGGCGGAGTGGCTGCTGAATGTCCGCACGATGAACGCCGTCGCCGCGGAGTTCGGATTTCATTACGTCGACTTCCTTCAGCCGGCGTTCGGCGTGGGAAGCGATCGTCCGTCCCGCGAGGAGCGGGCCAGGGTGAACGTCCCCGACGGCGAACGCCAGAGCCTCGACGGCTTCTACCGCGAGGCGCTGCGCTCCGCTCCCGGCCGGAGGTATGTCGTCGATCTCACGAACGTGCTCGCGGGCCGCGGCGGATTCTATCGCGATTTTTGCCACATCGACGAGGAAGGCAACCTCCTCGTGGGCCGGGCCGTGTTCCGCGAGCTCGAATCGCGGCGATGGCTGGAACGGCGGAATATCCCGCCCGCCCGTTAGGGCCCTTCGACCGTCGAGCCGCGTTCACCCGACGTTTACATTATGTTTGGTCGCGCGCCGCGCCGCGCGGAGCTATATTCATGGGGAGAGGGCAAGACCATGGATGAGCTTCGAATCGTGCAGCTGACGAAAGAGATGGTCGCCGAAGAGCTTCGTTTATTGGGGGATCCGTGCGCGGCTGCCGCGTCCGTGGTGCGCAAGACCTTGATGGCCGCTTTGCAGGGCGAGGCCTCCGGAGAAACGGCGCCGGCGCGTGTGATCGAGGACGCGGTGAAGGGCGCGATGACGGCGCTGCTCCTGGCCGACCACAGCATGACGCGGGGCGCGATCCTGATCGTCGAGGCCGTGATGGACGTGGCCTCCAAACGGGACCTCGATCCGACCGACAGCATGCGCGCGGCGCTGAAGGGTCTGGCCGATCTGCGTCGCTTCGTGGACCCGGCCCGCATCGACGACATCCGCCTCGAGATCGAGGCGCACTACATGGGCGCGGGCGAGGCGTTCATGGAGTTCCTGCGCGGGGTCCCCGTCCACAAGCGCTAGGTTGCGGCGTCGGCGGGGGGTCTGCTAGGATGGGTCGTGCTCGTGGCACTCCTCGCGATGACCGCGCTGCCCCTGAC
>JAQTNG010000309.1 GCA_028714015.1 Elusimicrobiota bacterium
GATAGAAGGCCGCGCGGGCGCCCGCGGCCTCGAGCGCGGGGAGGATCGCCTCCGCGCAGAGGAAGTCGGGCAGGAGCACGGTTTTCCCGCGAAGGCGCGCGTCGTCGAGGCACAGACGCAGGGCCGCGCGGCCGGAGGCGGGGAGGGCGGCGTTCTTGCCCAGCTTCAGCGTCGCGGCCAGCGGGCGCCGGGGGCGCGCCAAGATCGAGGCGTCGATGTCGAACTCGCCGCCGACGCGCGCGGGCCGCGGCCCGGCGCCCGGAAGGTCGGTGAAGCCTTTTCTCAAGATGTCCGCGCGCGATTTCCCGCCGAGGACTTCCTCGAGGGCCGCGCGCACGCGCTCGGAGGAGCGCCCGTCGCCGTAGGGATTCTCGCATGGGGCCGAGCGGTCGAACCGGAGCGCGCGCCGCACGGCGGCGAGGATCTCGGCGCGGCCGTGGCCGCAGTCGATGACGTTGGGGCCGCGCATCCGTCCGCCCTGGCGCGCGCCGATGTTGACGGCCGGCAGGGCGAAGGTCGGAGCCTCGACCAGGCCGGAGGAGGAATTGCCGACGATCATCGCCGCGTGGCGCATCATGCCGAGGTAGCGGCGCTGGCCCAGGCTTTGGAAAAGGCGGCAGTCCGGGCGATGGGCGACGAAGGCCTTCCACGCCCCGATGATCTTCTCGGCGCCGGCGTCCGCGTTGGGATAGGTGAAGACGATGGGCAGGCGGGAGGCCTCGAGCGCGGCGGAGAGCTCGGCCACCTGGCGGTCGAGGCCGGCGAGTTCCTGTGTGGTCGAGTGGAACGCGACGAGGACCGACGGACGCGAAAGATCGAAGCCGTCGAGCTCCTTCGACAGCTCGTCCCGGGACGGCAGCGTCAGGCGCCGTGCGTTGTCCAGGCCCGGCTCTCCGGTCGTGAACACCCGCCACGGCTCCTCGCCCATCTGCAGCAGCCGCGCCGCGTACACGCCGTTGGCCGCGAAGTGCAGGTGCGCGAGCTTGGTCACCGCGTGGCGGATCTGGTCGTCCACGGCGCCGTGCGTGATCTCCCCGCCGGAGACGTGCGCGAGGGGAATTCCCATGACCGTGGCGGCGGCGGAGACGGAGAGGAGCTCGTAGCGGTCGCCCATGACCAGGACGCAGTCCGGAGCCAGGCGCTCGAAGGCGGCCGCGAAGCCGCGGGTCCATTCGCCGACCGTGCTCGCCAGCGCCGCGGGCCGGGTCGTGTCGAGCGGGGCGGGGACCTTTTCGTGGATGGGGAGCCCGTCGGCCTCGATGGCGCGCCAGGTCTCCCCGAACTCGGGAAGGAGGTGGCTGCCCGTGACCGCGACCTGGAGCTCGAGCTTCGAGCTGGCGCGGATCTCCTCCATCACCCAGCGCATGAGCCCGTATTCGGAGCGGGCGCCGGTGACCACGCAGACCTTGGCCTTACGCACGCGGGAGCCTCTGATCCACGTAGCGGAATTTGCCGCGGCTGGTGTTGGGAATCCCGGCGATGAACTCGACGCCGATGTCGAAGGCGCCGCTGAGGATGGCGCCGAAGCCGGCCTTCAGACGCTCGGAGAGGGCTTGCGGCGTTTCCTGGGAGGACGCGGCGCGGACCACGCGGAAGAGCAGGCGTCCCGGTTCGTCCTGGCGGACCTGGAAGCGCTCGATCCCCGACCAATCGAAGCGGTAGTCGAACAGCGCCGGGGCGATGGGAACGGCGGAGCCGTCGCGGCCCACGACGTAGTCCTGGACCCGGCCCTCGACCTCGTCGAGCAGGGCGTAGGGCCGGCCGCAGGGGCAGCCCCGGGCGGAGACGACGGCCATGTCCATCGTCCGGTAGCGGATGAAGGGGAAGACCCGGTTGTTGAAGCCGGTCACGACGATCTCGCCGCGTTCGCCGGGCCCGGCGCGCGTTCCGTCGGGGCGGAGGATCTCGGTCACGCCGATCTGCGGCAGAAGATGGACGAGGTCGGATTGCGGGCAGCTCATGCCCATCACCGCGCCCTCGGTGTGGCCGTAGATGTTGCAGATGCCGCAGCCGAGAACCTCGCGCACGAGCTCGCGCTGGCCGGGGTAGAGCGTCTCCGAGTCGCAGAAGACCAGCTTGACGCCGGGCAGCTTCGGCAGGCCGAGCTCCTTGGCGTAGCGGCACAGCAGGGCGAGGGCGGAGGGAAAGGCGTGAAGGTACTCGGGCGCGTGGCGGCGCATGCGCTCCCAGTACAGCGGCGCGGTCTCGCGGGTGATGTGATAGACCGACATGGTCAGGCGCCGGCCTTCCTCGAGCCAGTACTCGCCGCGCGCGAGAACCGCGGGCGGCAAGGTGTTGCCGTGAAGGCGCACGCTGGGATTTCGTCCGGGCGCGAAGCCGTAGGCGTCCATATAGTAGTGCGTGTTGGCGCGGTTCAGGCTGCGGTAGCGCAGGTCCATGAAGATCTTCAGGGGATCGCCCGTGCTGCCGCCGGTGGTCATGTAGTCGAGGGTGGCCGGGTCGGCGTCGTCGGACAGGAACTCGGCGTGCCGCGCGCGCATCGTTTCCTTGGTCAGCAGGGGGATCTTCGCGAAGTCCGGGGACGCGGGGAGGAGGGAGCGGTAGTACGGAACCTTCGCCGCGGCGTGCGCGAGCAGGGCCTTGAGTTCCCGCGCCTGATATTCGTCCAGGCGGCTCCGGTCCCAGCGTTCGGACTCCTTCAGGAAGGCCAGGCGCTCGGCGACGACGGCTTCGTCCACCGCGCCGGCGCCGGGCAGTACGGGGCTTACCACGCGGTCCAGCCTCCGTCCACCACGAGGTTCTGGCCGGTCACGTAGGCGGACAGTCCGCTGGCGAGGTAGGCGAAGGCGCCCTTGAGATCCTCCTCGACGGCCATGCGCTGGAGCGGGGTGCGCGCCGAGTAGCGCGAAACGAAGGCCTTGGGCTGGCCGCGCAGGACGCCGCCGGGCGTGAGCGCGTTGACGCGGACCTTCGGGGCCAAGGTCGTGGAGAGGTAGCGCGTGAGCTGGAGCAGGCCGCCCTTGGCCGCGTTGTAGCCCGCGGAGTTCGACATGCCGGTGCCGGCGTACAGCGACCAATCCGGGCCGACGAGGCCGTAGATCGAGGAGACCAGGATCACCGAGCCGCGCGAGGCCTCGAGAGCCTTCTGGCACTCCTGGACCAAGGTGACCGCCGCGGTGAGATTGACGCGCAGGGAGCCTTCCATCGCCGCGGCGGTCTGGGAGGCGAGCGTCCCGACGGCGCCCTTGCGCTTCATCGCGCCGGTGTAGGCGGCCAGATGGATGAGGCCGTCCAGGCGTCCGAACGCTTTGAGCGCGGCGCGCGCGGCGGCGCGGGTCTTGGCCTCGCTCTCGAGGTCGCACGGGAAGGCGACGGCCTCCACGCCCAGGAGCTTCAGCTCGGCGACGCGGGCCTTCAGCCCGGCTGCGTCGCGATCGAGCAAGGCGACGCGCGCTCCCAGCTCGCCCAGGCCCTCGGCGGCGGCGCGCGCGATGTGGCCGCTGCCTCCGGTGATCAGGATGGTCTTGCCCGTCAGGTTCGAGAGTTCGGCGAGGGTTCTCATTTCGCCTCCAGCCACGGAAGCTTCAGGAAGCCGGCCTTGATGAACAGCTCGGCGCGCTCGAATTCATGGACGTCGTCGATGTGGATGCAGCGCCAGTCGGGCAGCTCGTAGGGAAGGATCTTCCCGCCGCGCCAGGTCTTTTCCCGTTCGCGCACGAACGCCGCGCGCCAGACATAGAGCGAGGCGTTGACGCGGTACACCGTGGGAGCGTCCTGGCGCCGCGTGTACTTGCCGCTGTCGGGGTTGACCGTTTCCATCCAGCCGTCCTTGACCATCCAGAGATTCCAGAGAGGATTGAATTCGGGCTGGGAGACGCCGATGATCCCGTCGGCCTCCGGGCGCGCGGCGAGGAGGTCGAGCGCGCCTTTGATGTCCTCGGGCATGCGGCAGGGAGTGGTCGGATCGATGAGCAGGACGTCGTCGTAGCGGGAGCCGTCCTTCTCGGCCTCGGCGAGCGCGTGACGGATCACGGGCCACATGGGCGTGTCGTCCTTCGCGAGCTCCGCGGGGCGCAGGAAGGGGACGTCGGCGCCGTGCGCGCGCGCGACGGCGGCGATTTCCTCCGAGTCCGTCGTGACGATGGCCCGCGTGATCTGCGGACAGAGCTTGGCGAACTCGACCGTGTGCGCGATCAGCGGCAGGCCGGCCAAAGGCCGGATGTTCTTGCCCGGCAGGCCCTTGGAGCCTCCGCGGGCGGCGATGACGGCCAGCAGTCGTCCGGTATAGCTCATGATCCCCTCACTCGTTCCGTCCTGCCGCTCTTCGACGCGCGGCGGGCCGCGTCGCAGACCGCCAGCGCCCTGACTCCGTCCGCGGCCGAGGCGATGCCCCGTCCGCCGCGCAGGAAGGCGCGGTCCTGGGCTAGGAGGCGCTCGGGCGCAGTCTGGCTCGCCTGGAACACGGCGGCCGTCCGGCCGGGGCGCCACAGGCGCACGGTCTGGCCCACTCCGTCCCACTCGAGCGTTCCGCGTTCTCCGTAAGCCGCCATGCGCCGGCGCGGCACGCGCGTCAGCAGGTCGAGGCCGATGCTGACCTGCGTCCCGCCCGGAGCGGTCCAGCGCAGGTCAGCGGCTTCCTCGGCCTTGAGGCCGAGACGGCCGTGGTTGACGAGCCGGCCCCAGACGGACTCCGGCCAGCCGAACAGCCAGCCCGCGTAGTCCACGTCATGGATGAGGTCGCGCAGGACGCCGCCCTCGCCGGCCCGGGCGGCGTAGCCGGCGCGATGATCGCGGCCCGGGCGCCAGTC
>JAQTNG010000310.1 GCA_028714015.1 Elusimicrobiota bacterium
GAGATCGCCCCACACCTTCGTCTGTGAGTCCGAGGCTTCAGAGCCGCGCACGGCGAGGTGATCGATCGTTGCGTCGGCGTTCGCGGGGAGGACGTACTCGACGAGCTGGAACTCGTCGAAGTAATCATGCGTCGAATCCGAGGACGAGAGGACCTCCTTCACCTGAGAGGCGTCCGTCACGCGGATCGCGCTCGGGGCCGTGCTCGGGTTCGGGGGCGGTTGCGAGCCGGGATCGGGGGGCGTCGTCGGCGTGCCGGAATAGACGCCGGCGACGTAGGGCTTGGCGACCACCCGAAAGAGACCGGGGTCTGCCTCGTTCACCTCGAGGACAAGATAGTCGTCGTCGATCTCGGTCCTCGTCTTCAGGTGGATCTTCGAGAACCGCGAGAGGAGTGCGCCTTCCCAACCGACCGTGAAGCTCGTGCGCTCGAGGACCTGCGCCGCGTTGAGTACCTGCACGCCCAGGGCATGCGCGGCCGTTCCGGTCGTGACGCCGTTTAGCGCGATCGTCTTCTCGTTCACCTGGACCGTGCCGAGCGCGATCCCGGGATCGTCCACGGTCACGCTGTCCTGCTTGTAGTTCGCGGCCGCGTTCGCGAACGTGACGATGACGCGGGTCGGCCGCGCGGCCGCCGAGAGCCACTCCGTCTTGGGGTCCATGAGCTGCGAGAGGTCCTCGTCGAACGAGAACGCCGCGGCGCCGGTCTGGGCCTGGTCGAGCATGATCCCGATCTGCCCCCCGATGCCGGTCAGCTCGCCGTTACACGTCGCGAGGACTTCGGCGATCGCCTGGTCCACGAGCTCGCGGCGGGAAATCGTGAGGTTGCAGGTGAAGCCGGCCGCGTCGCAGGCGTCGGCGGCCGCGATGAACTCGGTGTCGTTCATGAAGGCCGAGTCGATCCCCTTGTACTTCACGAGGAGGTGCCGCGTGAGGAGGGCGGGGTTTTCGGTCCAGCGCGTGCCGGAGTCGCGCGGGTCGAAGCAGACCTCGCCTTTCGCCTGCACGGCAAAGACGATCTTCGCGTCGAGGCTCGAGCCGTGCGTCACCCACACGCTCTGCCACGGACGCCAGATGTCACCGTAGAGAACGACGACAGCGTGCGCCGCCGTCTTCAACGGAACCTTCGAGCCGTATGCGTTCACGCCGTCGCCTACGTACTGATCGAAGTACCAATGGACGTGATTCGGGTCCGCGATCCACGTCGCGTAGGTCCCGTCCCCCGGCATGAGGTTGCCGTTCAGCCAGATCTTCTCGACGGAATCGATCTGCCCCTCGGAGATCGCGCACACGAAGAGGCCGCGATCCGTGGTCCCCGAATCATTGAATGGAATCGAGCACACCACGCGCCCGCGCCCGAGGATGATCGGGAGATACGGGTCGGCGTTCACCGCTCCCGTGTCTGGGGTCCTGTCGGGCGGCGTCGCGTCCCACGGGCCTGCGCCCGTTGCGCCCGCGTCGGTGCCGCCGATCGGAGGAGGCGGCGGGAGCGTCCTGACACGGGGCGGCAGGATCGTCGGGGCCTGGGGCGGAAGGACCCGGTGCGGCTTCACCAGGGGCTTGTGAGCCATCAACGGACCTCGGTCAGCGTCACCGGCCCGAGTGTGTAGTTCGTGTTCTCAGTCCAGACGATCGGGAGCTCCTCCTCGAGGACGCGCGCCTGCATGAAGCGGAAGCCCATCGCTTCGATCCCGATGATCGCGCCGACCGTCTGCTGTACGCGCGTCACCGCTTTGTCGCGTCCGTTCGTCGCGGCCTTCAGGTGCAGGTATATGTCGCTCGTCCCGTCTTCTGCGGGAGGGAAGTCCGCGTCGTCGTCTATCCTCTGGACCGTCTGCGCCACGCCGTCGAGCGTAAGGACGAACCCCGTTCCCGTGCTCGAGGCGATCGGCAGCTCGTAATCCACGGTCGCCGCCGCGATCTGGCCCACGTAGGGGAGCTTCCACATGATCCCGCCGCCATCGTTTACGTTCAGATCCTTGAAATCGAAAACGCCGTTCGGCCCGCCGACTGATTCCCAGAAGTCGAGCACGGGGCGCAGCTCTTCGAAGTCATCGACGAAGTACGTCAGGCCCACGGAGAACAGCGCGAAGCGGTTGTCGGCGCGGGTCAGCCAGCGGTCGCCGCCGAACGGTCCGCCGCGCTTCACGCGCCGCGTCATCTTCCACGCGTAGGGGAGCTGAGGGAGGGGCGAGGCGGGCCAGAGGGGGAGCGTCATTTGCTCAACGCCGAGGCGAGGCGCGGCGGGACGTAGACGTTCGAGCCCTTCCCGGCGCCCACGAGGTTGATCGTGACGAGGTCCGTTCCGCTGCTCGAATCCTTCTTCGAGGAGTCGATCTTGCCCGCGGCGCGAATGCGGGTCCCGTCGGGAATCGCACTCTTATTCGTCGGGTCGAACCACGCCTCCCAGACGTTCACGCCGATCCCCTGGCCGCCGCCTGTCGCGCGGAGCTTTCCGAAGACGAGGTTGTCGGCATCCGTGATCTCGATGACCGCCGAATTCAGGACCCCGCCCTGCGCCGAGATCGACGGGACGCTACAGGGGCGGCCGTCCCCGGAGCTGCGTCCGAGAAAGATGTTCGAAAGCGCGACGACGTCGAAGTCCGAGGTCGCCAGGCGCAGCGTCGGCGTGAACTGGATCTCGATGAGGTTCCACTTCAGGATGCTCGGGTCGCGAACGTGATCGTCGATATACGTCACCGGATCACCTTCTGCAGCTCCGCCTTCACAAATTCCACGACTCGTTCCTCGCGCGCGTCGAGAGCCGCCTGCAGCGACGGCGTCAGCGTGTCCCAAAGGGCGTCGAGATCCGGAGGCGGCGGCTCTTGCGGGGCCTGGAGCTGCGCTAGCCGCTCCATGTGTGTCTTCACGGCATCGACGAAGTTTTCGGCCATGACGCTACCCCGCGAGCGCGGCCGTGCCCGCCCGGACGGCGTCGGTGAAGTCGACGAGCGCGCCCCGGGCGTCGCTGACGCCGGTGCCGAGGGCGTCGAGGTTCTCGGGCAGCTTCGGATTCCCGCCGCCGCCTCCGCCTGTCCCCGTGCCGCCCGAGAGGGCCGTATTCACGTCGGTGAAGTTCGTGACCATCTCCGCAAGGACGGGCGCGAGCGCGTTGAGCTGGCCCTCGATCTCGACGCCCCAGTCGTGGAGCTTTCCGGTCGCATAGTCCGCGGCGAGGCCGAAATCCTTCACGAGCTTGTCCAGATCCCCCGTGGCGGACTCGAGGGCGCCCTTCATGACCTTCTCGGCGTCCGCGAGATAGGTCCCGAGAGAGGCGAGGTCGAGCTCGGCCCCCTGGCCCTGCACGCCGAGGTTCCCGAGCGCGGCCGAGCGCACCTTTTCGAGGAGCTCGCGGACGTACTTGACCATGGCGTCGTGTCCGGCCGTACCCGCCGGCGAGAGCTGCAGGAGCTGTCCGGCGAGCCCCTGGATCTGGGACGTGAGGCGCTGTACCTCTTCCGGCGTCTTGGCGCCCTGGAGCTGCTCGTAGAGCTTCTCGATCTGCCCGTAGATGAGGGTCGACTTCGCGTTCGCGGATCCGGCCTCGCCGAGCGAGATCCCGAAGAGCTGCTCGTCGATGGACTGGTTGATCGATTCAATCGTGCTTCTCACGCGCGCCAAGAGGTCGAGCTCCATCTGGTAGCGGTCCCGGATGAGCCCGGCGAACGACGTCGCCGCGGCGATCTGCTCGGGGCTCCCCGGCGTCGCCAGCGTCATCGCGGTGCGGTACTTCTCCATGGCCGTCAGGTTCTCGGCGAGCCAGGCCTTCGGATCCGTCTGGGCGTTCGCGCCCGGGCCCGTGAGCATCGCGGCCTGCAGCGTGTGGATGTCGTCGAGGATGGAGCGGATCGCCCGGATCCGGTTGACGAGCTCGCCGGCGACGGCTTCGAAGTCCGAGCGCGCCTTAGCCCAGGCTTTCGCGAGGTCCTCGGGGTTTGCGGCGAAGCGCATCCGCTCGTAGTCGTGCGTGAGGTCCTCGACCGACTGCGCGGCGAGCTCGGCCGGGGTCTTCAGGGCGTCCTGCACCTTCTTGACCGAGTCGAGGTACTCCTGATTGATCTGCTTCGTCATGGCCGAGAGCTGGAGCATCGCGGTCTTGGCCGCGTCGTAGAACTGCTGGGCCGCGGCAAGGGCCTCCTTCCCCTTCGTCACCTGTTCGTCGCCGGCGTAAAGGCTCACGGTCTCGAGGAGCGCCCTCACGTTCGCCTCCTGTTCGGCGAGCTTCCCGGAGGGGCTCCTCGCGGCATCGGCGTCGGCGACGGAGACGGTCTCGCCGTAGCTCTGCGCCATCAGCTTCCCGAGATCTTGCGCGCCGGCCACGAGCCCCACGAGATCGTCGAGCCACTTCTTGAACGCATCGAGGTCGGCCGTGTCCGCGAGCTTCTGGGCGATCTCTCCGATGCGCCCCTGGGTGAAGCCGATGCCGGTGAGCAGGAGGGGAATCGGAGCATTCGGGTCGAAGAGCTGCTTGTTGATGAAGTTCCCCGCCGCGTCCATCGCTGCCGAGTTCGTGTTCCAGTCTGTCCCGGCCGCGCCGCCCGCCCAATCGCGATCTCCGAGCGGCATCCCGTAACCCATCTGGCCGAATGCGGCCTGGAGAGAGAGCTTCGGGAGGATCTGCTTGAAGAACGTCTCCACGTCCTTCTGAAGGTCCTCGGGGCTCCCCGCCGCCAGATCGAAGACCGCCTTCCCGTAGGCGTCCTTGACCGCCTTCTGATAGCTCTGCACGTACTTCCCGACGGCCTCGGGTCCGGCCGCTTTCAG
>JAQTNG010000311.1 GCA_028714015.1 Elusimicrobiota bacterium
TCGTAGGTGTCGCCGTCGACCTTGAAGTCCTCTGCGCCGAGGTCGAGCGCGGCGCCCATCACATCGTCCTCGGAGGGGGCGTCCTCCTTGTTCACCGTGATCAGGCCCTTGGACTTGAACATCCAGGCGACCGAGTTCGGCGCGCCGAAGGAGCCGCCGTTCTTGGCCAGGATCGTGTGGAGGTCGGTGCGCGTGCGGTTGCGGCTGTCGGAGGTGCACTCGATGAGCATGGCCACGCCGCTGGGGCCGTAGCCCTCATAGGAGAGCTCCTCGAAGGCCGCGCCCTCGAGCTCGCCGGTGCCGCGCATGATGGCGCGCTTGATCGTGTCGTTGGGCATCTGCACCGCGCGGGCGTCTTCGATCGTCTTGCGCAGGCGCGGGTTCGAGGAGACGTCGCCGCCTCCGAGCTTGGCCGCGATCGAGAGCTCGCGCGACAGCTTCGTCCACGCCTTGCCGCGCTTGGCGTCGGTGGCGCCCTTCTTGTGCTTGATGTTCGCCCAGTGTGAATGCCCGCCCATAGGTAATCCTCCCTGGAAATCCACATAAATAATACCAAAACTCGACTCAAAAGGACCGAGTGTCGGGCCCGGCACTCACATTACTTCCTCTGGGTCCTCGGGCCCTATAAATGAGGGGTCCCCTGACCCCTGCGGGTTGCCGCGCATAACCCCATAATAAGAGGATGAGCTTGCCGCGCCGCGCGATCGCGTCCCTCCTGGCCATGACGATGGCCGCCCTGTCGGGCGGGCCCGTATGGGCGCAGACCGCGCGCGTCACGGTCGGGGCTCCGGCCGGAATGACCGGAGTGCCGGTCCTCCCGCAGACCGGCATCGGCGCGCCCGCCTTCACGAACGCTCCGAGCCTCGCGCCCTCTCTGACCGGCCTGACGCCCCTGCCGGCGCCTTCCGCGGTCGTTATCCCTCAGGCGCGAGTTCAAGCCGCGGCGAAGCCTCTCGCCCTCGCGCCGATCGCGGCGGTCAAACCCCGCCAAGCCGCGACCGAGCCATACGGCGAGGAAGTGCCCCTTCCGCACGCCGTTATAGAGGGGCCGCTTCGCGCGCTGCAGCGGCCCGCCGCCTCCGAAGGGGGAGAGAAGAAGAGCTCGGAGCAGTCCTCCGCCGAGGCGGGCAAGGATTTCGACGGCCAGGAAGTCTCCGCGGCGCTTTCGCCGGTCGAGGCCAAGCCCGGACGAATCCGGACCCTGCTGAAGAAGTCGGGCGCGGCGCTGTCGGACTTCGGGAAAGACGTCAAGGGCATGGCGACGGGCGACAAGGAGCTCGAGCCCCTGCTCGGCGACGCGAAGCCCTCGATGCGCAAGGCGCAGATCTTCCTCGTTCTCGACGCGGCGCTCTCGATCGGCATGGCCTTCATCATCGGACCCCTGCTCGACACCGCCGCGATCGCGGCTAAGACCGGTCTCGCCGCGCACCTGGTCCCGCTCGCGGTGCTCTCCGGCGCGCTCGTTCTGTCCTCGCTCGTGTACGCGTGGGTCGAGCGCTCCCACGCGGTGCAGAGCCGCCTCGCCGGCCTGCGCTCGACGCGCGAGTACCGCGCGGCGCTCCAGCGCAGCCTCCTCTCGCAGGAGATGGACTTCCACCTGGCGCAGGGCTCGGGCAAGCTCGCCGGGCGGCTGCTCAACGACCCGGCCTCTCTGTCGACCAAGAACGTGGACACGCGGCTTTCGCTGCTCCACTACGCGCTGCATTTCACCTTCGGCGTCGGCATGATGCTGTACACGAGCCCCGCGCTGAGCCTCGCCGCGCTCGCCGTGATCCCCGCGCTCGGCTGGCTCTCGAGCCGCTTCGGCGACAAAATCGGCGAGATCGGCAAAAAGGCTCTCGAGCAGAAATCCGACATGATGAAGCAGTCTCAGGAGAGCATCTCGCAGGCCGAGACCGTGAAGACCTTCGGCGCGCGCGAGCAGGAACTCGCGCGCTACGGCAAGATGGCCGACGGCGTCGCGGATCTCGGGGAGCAGGAGGCGCGCCTCACCGCGAAGTACGGCCTGATCGCGGGCGGCCTGACCGAGTTTTTCACCAAGAACCTGATCTACATTCTCGGCGGCGTGGCCCTCGCCGCGGCGTGGGGCCTGTCGTTCGGCCAGATCGCCCAGCTGGCGCTGTTCGCGGGCTTCGCCAAGTACGCGTTCACCGGCCTGACGAGCCTGTACCTGAGCTACAAGCGAAACACGAAGGCCTCCGAATCGGTGCGCGAGCTGCTGCTGCGCACGCCGGCGATCGTCGACGCGCCGGGCGCCGCGGAGCTGCCCCGCGGCCCCGGCTCGATCTCCTTCCGGGGCGTCCGCTTCGCCTATCCCTCGCGCCAGGCCGAGCCGGTGCTCAAGGGCGTCGACTTTGAAATTCAAGCCGGCCAAACCGTGGCTTTCGTCGGCGAGACCGGCTCGGGCAAGAGCACGATCACGCGCCTCCTGCTCCGGATGTGGGACGCGAGCGAGGGATCAATCTCCATCGACGGCCGGGACCTGCGCGGAGTGACGCGCAAGAGCCTGCTCGCGCGCTTCGCCGTCGTGCCCCAGGAGACGCGCCTGTTCAACGGCACCCTGCGCGAGAACATGATGTACGGCGCCGAGGACGCGACGGCCGAACGGCTCGAGGCCGCGATCCTTAAGGCGGGCGCTTCCTTCGCGCTCGACGCGGCGCGCTTCCCCCAAGGCCTGGACACTCCGGTGGCCGAGGGCGGCGGACGGCTTTCCGGCGGCGAGCGCCAGCGCGTGGCGATCGTCCGCGCGATTCTGCGCGATCCCTCGATGCTGATCCTCGACGAGGCGACCTCCGCGCTCGACAACAAGACCGAGCACGAGGTCCAGGCCGCGCTCGACTCGCTCACCTCCGGCGACGGCGGCCGCAAGCCCACGACCATCGTCATCGCCCACCGCCTGAGCACGATCCGGCGCGCCGACACGATCCACGTCCTGGAAAAGGGAGAGATCGTGGAGAGCGGCACGCACGACGAGCTGATCGCGCTCGGCGGCCGCTACGCCCGGCTTTGGAAGGAAGGCGGTTACGATGCTCAGGCCGCCGAATCCCGCCTCGCGGCGGAGGCCCCCGTGAAGGAGGCCGCCGCGCCCGAAGCCGCCGCGGCCTCCGCCGAGGAGGCCGCGCCCGCGAAGGCAGGCCTGCGAGCCAAAATCAGGACGGCCTTCTCCGGAATCGCCGAGTTCATCCGCGGCGACGCGGAGGTCCGGCCGTTCCTGCCGCGGCGCTCGCTCGCCGGGCTCTCCCTCCTGCTGCTCGCCGATTACGCGCTGTCGATCGGCGGCTCGCACTACCTGGGCCTCTTCCTCGACGGCGCGGCCGCCGTCGTCGGCGCGGGCGGCATCGGCGCCGGCCTGTGGCCGCTGGCCGCGCTTTCCATCGGCGCGCTCGTGCTGTCGATGCTCGCCCAGTACGCGTACGCCGTGAAGCAAGGCGTCCTGCGCGTGCGCGCGCTCGCTTCGGTCCGCAAGGCCTTGATGGCCCGAGTGCACGGCAAGGGCATGGACTTCCACCTGAAGAACGATTCCGCCGGGCTCGCCAGCCGCCTCAGCGAGGACGCCGACGCTCTGCTCAAGAAGAACCTCGACGCCCGCGTGCCGCTCGTCGGCAACATCATCTCGCTGGCGCTCGCGACGGGACTGCTGCTGCACGCGAACCTCCTCGCGGGCGCCGTCGTGTTCCTGATGCTCCCCGGCCTGGGCATCATCAACGGCTGGTTCGGCCAGAAGCGCGAAAAGCTGTACTCGACCTTCAGCCTGCGCCGCGCCGACCTCGGCCGCCAGGGCCAGGAGCCTCTCGAGCTGATCCAGTCGGTGAAGACCTTCGGGCAGGAGGACCTCGAAAGCGCCAAGTACCGCGCGAAGGCGCAGGCCCTCGTCGAGATCGGGGAGGAGGACGCGCGCGTCGGCGGCACCGCGCACATGCTCTCGAGCGCGATGACCGACTTCTTCACCAAGCAGCTGATCTACATCGTCGGCGCGTGGGCCGTCGCGGCGTCGATGGGCCTGGGCATCGGCACGATCGTCGTGATGACCTTCTACGCGAGCTTCATCAAGGCCGCCTTCGACGGCATCTCCACGCATTGGTTCGAGTACAAGACGGCGCGCGGCGAGACCGAGGTCGTCCGAAATTGGCTCAGCGAGAAGCCGGCCGCGACGGCCGCCCAACCCCTGCCGCCCGGCGGCGGCGCGATCTCCTTCGAGGATGTCTCATTTCGATACACCGCCGACGGCCAGGGCGGCGGGATCGAGGGCCTCTCGCTGAGCATCAAGCCCGGAGAGACCGTCGCGTTCGTCGGCGAGTCCGGCTCCGGCAAGAGCACCCTGCTCAAGCTCCTCCAGAACCTGTGGACCCCGCAAAGCGGCCGGATCACGATCGACGGCGCCGACGTGTCGCAGGCGGGCGAGGGCCCGCTGTCCCAGGCCATCGCCAAGGTTCCCCAGGAGACCCGCCTGTTCGACGACACCCTGCGCTACAACCTGACCTACGGCAGCCCGAACGCGGCCGAGTCGGAGCTGTCCGCCGCGATCTCGGCGGCGAAGGCCGACTTCGTCAACGACGCCGCGGCGTTCCCGGCCGGCCTCGACACCCGCGTCGGGGAGGGGGGGGCCACGCTCTCCGGCGGCCAGCGCCAACGCGTCGCGATCGTGCGCGCCCTCCTTAAGAAGCCCCGCGTCCTCCTGCTCGACGAGGCCACCTCGGCGCTCGACAAGAAGACCGAGCGCGAGATCCAGGAGACGCTCGACCGCCTGA
>JAQTNG010000312.1 GCA_028714015.1 Elusimicrobiota bacterium
CGCGGCCGGGGCGCTGAACGGGCGCCGCGCGGCGTCCGGCGACGCGGTGTCCGACTCCCTCGGCCCCGACGGCCCTCGGTGGGCGGCGGGCGCGCGGGTCTCCGTGCCGCTCGACCTGTCCTTGCTGCGCTCGACCCGCGGCGGACATCGCGCCGAGGCCGAGGCTGCGGGCGAGCGCGCGCGGCGCGTCGCCTACGAGTCGGCGGCGAACTGGAAGGACCTGTCGGATCGTCTCGAGGACGCCCGCCGCCGCGTGGCGCTCTCGCGCGAGATCGAAAAGGCCCAGCTCGAGCGCGTCGAGACCGAGCGCCGGCGTCACGGCGAGGGCCGGACGACGACGTTCTTCGTGCTCCAGGCGGAGCAGGACTGGGCGGCGGCGCGGCGCGCCGTCGTCGGCGAGGAGCTGCAGGTGCGCCTCGCGTCGGCGCGGATGAAGCCGTACTCCCAGGAATAAACCATGGACCTTCCCGAACTGTCGATCAAGCAGCCCGTGTTCGTGACCAGCGTCGTCATCCTCATGCTCACCGCGGGCGGCCTGCTGATGACGCGCATGGGCGTCGACCTGTACCCCGACGTGACCTTCCCGGTGGTCAGCGCGACGGTGGCCTATCCCGGCGCCGGCCCCGACGAGGTCGAGACCCAGATCCTCAAGCCGATCGAGGACGAGGTCGCGACGATCGCGGGCCTCAAGAAGCTTCGCTCGACCGCCAAGGAAGGCGTGGGCACGATCATCGCCGAGTTCACCCTCGAGACCGACGCGAAGCAGGCCGAGCAGCAGGTCCGCGACCGCGTGGCCCTCGCCCGGCGCAAGCTCCCGGACGACGCGAAGGAGCCCGTGATCCGCCGCTTCGATCCGAGCGACATGCCCCAGCTCGCCATCGCGGTGTCGGCGGACCTGCCTCCCGGCGACCTGTTCGACCTCGCCGACGACGTGATCCGGCCCGCGCTGCAGCAGGTCGCCTCGGTCGGCCTCGTCGAGGTCGTCGGCGGCCGCAAGCGCGAGATCCGCGTGGCGCTCGACCGCGCGGAGCTGAGGCGGCGCGAGCTGTCGGCGGGCGCGGTTTCGGACGCGCTGCGCATCGCCGGCGTGAACGTCCCCGCCGGCCGCGTCACGCGCGGGGCGGGCGACCGCTTGTTCCGCACCGTCGGAGAGTTCGCCGACCCCGAGGAGATCGGGAAGGTCGTCGTCGCGTTCAGGGGCAACGAGACCCCGATCCGCGTGCGCGACCTCGGCACGGTGAGCGATGGGCTCGTGGACGAGAAGACGCGGGCCTTCTGGAACGGCAAGCCCGCGGTCTACGTCCAGGTGTACCGGCAGTCGGGCTCGAACACCTTGGCCGTCGTCGGCGAGGTGAAGGCGCGCCTCAAGCGCCTGCAGGCCGACATCGCCTCGCAGCCGGGCGCTCCGAAGCTCGAGATCGTGATGGACCGCTCCAAGGCCATCAAAGACAACGTCGACGACGTCAAGGAAACGATTTTTCTCGGCATCATCCTCACCTTCGTCGTGGTGTTCCTGTTCCTCGGAAGCGTGCGCTCGACCTTGATCACGGGCCTGGCGATCCCGACCTCGCTCCTCGGCGCCTTCATCCTGATGTACGCGTTCGGCTTCACGATCAACATCATGTCTTTGCTCGCGATGAGCCTCGCCGTCGGCCTGCTCATCGACGACGCGATCGTCGTGCGCGAGAACATCTTCAAGCGCCAGGAGGCGGGCGAGCCGGCGGAGGCTGCGGCCGTCAACGGCGCGCGCGAGGTCTCGCTCGCCGTGATCGCGACGACGGCGACCGTGATCGCGGTGTTCCTGCCGATCGCCTTCCTCAAGGGCATCGTGGGCCAGTTCTTCAAGCAGTTCGGCCTGACCGTGGTCTTCGCGATGGTGATCTCGCTGTTCGACGCTCTGACGATCGCCCCGATGCTGTCGGCGTACTTCGCGGCCAAGGGCGGCGGGCACGGCGGCGAGGGCACGGGCCCGCTCTCCCGGCTGCTCAAGGCGCTGGACCGCGCTCAGACCCGCCTCGAGGACTGGTACGGGGAGGCCCTGCGCCGCTCGCACGCGCGCCCCGGGCTCGTGCTCTCCGGCGCGGCGGGGCTGTTCGCGGTGAGCCTCGGCTTCGCGGCGATGGTGCCGAAGACCTTCGTGCCGCCCCAGGACAACGGCATATTCGCGGTCACCCTCGAGCTCGAGCCCGGCGCCAGCCTCGAGGCGACGGGGAAGGCCGCCGCGACGATCGACGCGATCATCCGCGCCCACAAGGAGGTCAAGCTCACCAAGCTCACGGTCGGCAACGCGGACAACGAGTCGCACAAGGCCGACTTCTACGTCGAGATGGTGCCGCGCCGCGAGCGGAGCATGAACACCACCGCCTTCAAGACCCTGCTGCGCGAGGAGTTCAAGCCGTACGAGAGCTGGAAGACCGCCGTGAAGGACTACGACGAGATGAGCAACGGCGAGCGGCCCTTCAACGTCGTGTTCCTCGGCCAGGACGCCGAGAAGCTGCGCGCCTACGCCGCCAAGGTCTATCCGAGGCTCAAGTCCCATCCCGGCCTGCTCGAGCCGGAGCTGAGCGAGAAGCCGGGCAAGCCCGAGGTCCGCGCCGTCCTCGACGCCGAGAAGGCCAAGCGCCTGGGGCTGTCCACGACGATGGTCGGACGCGAGCTGCGCGCGCAGATCGAGGGCGAGACGCCGGTCGTCTACCGCCATGACGGCCGCGAGTACGACGTCCGCGTCCGCCTGAAGGACGATCAGCGCGACCTTCAGGCCGATTTCGGCGAGATCCGCGTCCCCAACCTCAACGGGCGCCTCGTGCGCCTCGCCGACGCGGCGAGCGCCGTCGCCGGGCGCTCGCCGGCCGCGGTCAACCGCTCCGACCGGGCGCGCTCCATCCGCGTCGGGGCCGACGTCGCGCCTCACGGCCCCGGCCTGGGCGGGGTGATGGCCGATTTCCGCAAGCTGCTCGGCGGCGAGCTCGCCCCGCCTCCCGGGGTCGCCTACCGCTTCGAAGGGATGGCCGAGAGCTTCGAGGAGCTGGTCGTGAACATGTCGATCGCCGCCCTGCTCGGCACCTTCTTCATCTACCTCGTGCTCGCGAGCCTCTACCAGTCGTTCGTGACGCCGCTGACGATCATGCTCGTCCTGCCTCTCGCGGTGAGCGGCGGCTTCTTCGCGCTGTGGCTGGCGGGCAGCTCCCTCGACATCTTCTCGATGATCGGGATGATCCTCCTGCTCGGCATCGCGACGAAGAACTCGATCCTGCTCGTGGACCGCACCAAGCAGCTGACCGCGCGCGGCCTGAGCGAGGCCGACGCCGCGATCCAGGCGGGGCGCGACCGCCTGCGGCCGATCCTGATGACCTCGTTCGCGCTCGTCGCCGGCATGATCCCGGTGGCGGTCGGCCTCAACGAGGCCTCGGCCCAGCGCACGGGCATGGGCGTCACCGCGATCGGCGGCATCATCAGCTCGACCTTGCTGACCTTGTTCGTCGTGCCCGCGGCCTACGCCTTCATCGAGCGCTTCCGCGTGTGGTCGCTGAGGCACGCGCGCCGCATCGGCGGCCTGGAGAAGACCGTCTGAAGCTCGCCGTTCTCGGGCTCCTCCTCGCCGCGTCGGCGGCCAGCGCCCAGGCGCCCGCCCGTCCCGGCGGCGCGCCGCTGGAGATGTCCTACCGGAACGTCTACGTCGGCTCCGGGCGCCTGCGCGAGGGCGGGCGGGATACGGGCACGGTCGAGGAACAGAGGCAGGAGCTGCGGCTGGAAGCGCGCCGTCCGTTTGGAGAGGAAGCGCGCTTGACCTTCGGGGCTTTCTACCGCCGCGCGGCGCTCGACCTCGGCGCCGGCGAGCTCGTCCCGGACACGCTTCAGCTCTTCCGCGCCGCCTTCGGCTATGAAAGAACGGTTTCGTCCGGCTGGCGGGTCGCCGCGCAGGTCGCGCCGAGCCTGGGCGGTGACCGCACCCTCGACGCGCGCGGCTTCAGCCTCGCGGGCTCGGTCATCGCGACGAGCCTCGGGGACCCGCGCCGCACCTGGGTCGCGGGATTCGGCGTCGATCCGAGGGGGCCCATCCCCGTCGTGCCCTTTTTCGGCGCGATCCTGCGCCCGTGGGACGATTGGACCGTGAGGCTGCTCCTCCCGGAGCTCGGCGTCGCGCGCAAGACGGGGCTTTTGCTGGGCGGCAAGTCCGAGGTGAAGGCGGGCGTGAAGCTCAGCGGGGGCGGCTACCGCGTGTCGCCCTCGTTCGGCTCCGCCCGGGGCCGCCCGGAGCTCGACTCGCGCTGGCTTCGCGAGCAGACGCTCAGCGCCGAGACGGGCCTGACCCTCGAGTGGTTCCACATGCGGGCGGAGCTGTCCGCCGGCTGGGCGTTCCTGCGGCGCTACGAGTACCGCGAAGCCGGCGTGCGGATCACGGCCGCCGCCGCGCCGGTCGTGGGTCTGGGGCTGACCGGACGGTTCTGATCAGTCTTCGGGCGCGAACGGCTTCTTGACGAGCTTCCCGCCTTCCTTGGACAAGGCCTCGACCTTGGTTTTGGCGTCCTCGAGGCGCTTGGACAATTCCTTGGACAGCGTCACGCCCTTCTCGAACAGCGCGAGGGACTCGTCGAGCCCCTTGTCTCCGGCCTCGAGCTCGCGCACGAGCTCCTCGAGCGATTCCAGCGACTTCTCGAACGACTCCGGCTTCGGGTCTTTGGCCACTAAGATACCTCGCAATGGATCTCGCCTTCGGACAGGCGCACGGTCA
>JAQTNG010000313.1 GCA_028714015.1 Elusimicrobiota bacterium
GGCTAACGAATCGGCTTGCGCGCGAGGACGACGAGGCGGCCGCTCGATTTGAGACGCCCGAGCGCGCCCAGCCCGTGCCAGGACTTCACCGGCACGAGGCCCGCGAGCCGCAGCGCCGCGTACAGGCGCGCCTTGTCGTAGCCGCGCACGACGAAGCGGGTGCGAAGCTCGGGCTTGCCGGGGCGCAGTATGATCCAGGCGTTGATGATCCGCGGGTCGCGCCCCTCGACCCAGACGGCGTCCTGAAGCAGATAAGCTCCGTCCGAGCGCCGGTCCCAGCGGCAGGTCTGGGCGTGCTTCTTCACCCAGGCGAAGTCGAGGAGATCGATCAAAAACAGGCCGCCGGGCTTGAGCGCGCGCGCCACGCCCTTGAGGGCCTTGAGATCGTCCGAGGCCTTGTCGAAATAGCCGAAGCTCGTCCACAGATTCATCGCAGCGTCGAACTCGCCCTTGAAAGGCAGGCGGCGCATGTCGCCGCGCGCGAACAGGCAATTCGAAAGGCCGCGGGCGCCGGCGCGCGCTTCTTTCAAGTAGGCCTCGGTCTTGTCCACGCCGACGACGAAGGCCCCGCGCTTGGCCAGCAGGACCGCGTGACGGCCGGTGCCGCAGGCGACATCAAGGATGCGCGAGCCGGGCTTGAGCTTGAGCGCGCGCCAGACGGCCGCGGCTTCCATGGGCGCGGCCGCGAGAGCCTCGGGACCGCCGGGAGTGAACACGGGCGCGCGGAAGAACTGCTTCGTCCAGTCGCTCATCGCTTTTCGAGCCAGCCCTTCAGGCCTTCGAGCGTTTCGGCCGGGATCGCGTGGCCGCCCTCGAAGCGGCGCAGCTGGCCCTTCCAGCCGGCCTCGACGAGGACCTTCTCGAGCGCGCGCGCCTGCGCGAATCCCAGTATGGGATCGACGGAGCCGTGCGATTGGAAGAAGGGCAGGCCTTTCTTCGCCGGCGCGAGCGCGGCGGTCTTCGGCTTGTCCACCAAGGTCCCCGACAGGATCACGACGCCCGCGGGCACGGCCTCGGCGCGCAAAGCGAGGTCCACGGCGAGCATCGCGCCCTGGGAGAATCCCATCAGCACGATGTTTCCCCACGGCTTATCGAGCCCCTTGATGAAGCGCTGAAGCTCCTCGCGCGCCCATTCGAGGCCCGGCGGCTCGCGCAAGGAGAGGTCCTTCGCGGCGCCCGTGCGCTGGGCCTCCTCGAATGCCGCGACATCGATCGGAAACCACGCGCGGCCGCCCCAGTCGAGGACCTCCGGAGCGTCGGGAAAGAACCAGGTGATCGGGCGCTTGGTCTCGAGCTCTTCGGCGAGCGGCGCCAGGTCGCGCATGTCGGCGCCGTAGCCGTGCAGGCATATCACGGTCAGCGCGTTCAGGTCGGTGTTGGGGACCTCGATCGCGTCGAGATTCCCGAAACGGACGAGGCACGGTTTTCCCATCATCGCTTGCCTTCCCTGCGTCCCCACTGGGAACGCTGCGGCCGGTAGCCCGCTTTGGGCGCCTTCGGCTTTTCTTTCATATGCGTGTGCTCGTGGAAATCCTTTTCGGAGCGCTCGCGGCGTTTCAGCAACGCCTCCTTCGGCGGCTGCGTGCCGATCAGCGCGTCGCAGCCGGAGCCGATCAGGTCGCCGCGGCCGGCCGAGAGCAGGGCCTCGCGCACCTCGAAGTAGTTCTCCGGCTTGAAGAACTGGAGCAGGGCGCGCTGCAGGCGGCGGTCGCGCATGCCCTTGGCCACGGGCATCGGCAGGCCGGTCACGGGATCGCGTCCCGTGTAGTACATCGCGGTGGCGAGGTCGTGAGGGGCGGGGATGAAGTCCTGGACCTGGTCGGGCTTGTAGCCGTGCTTCTTCAGGAAGACGGCGAGCGCGATCATGGCCTTGAGGTCCGAGCCGGGATGGCTGGAGATGAAGTAGGGCACGATGTACTGCTTCTTGCCCGCCTTCTCGCTCTCCTCGTCGAACTTCTTCGCGAAGTCCTCGAAGGTGTCGTGGCTCGGCTTCTTCATCAGCTCGAGGACCTTCGGGTCGACGTGCTCGGGCGCGACCTTCATGCGGCCGCTGACGTGGTGCGCGGCCAGCTCATGCATGTACTCGGGGGACAAGCGCGCGAGGTCCATGCGTATGCCGGAGGCGACGAAGACCTTCCTGATGCCGGGGACCTCGCGGGACTTCTTCATCAGCCCCACGAGCGGGCCGTGGTCGGTGCCGAGGAACTTGCACACGACCGGATGCACGCAGGACAGGCGCTTGCATATCTTCTCGACCTCGGGCTTGGTGCAGCGCATCTTGTACATGTTGGCCGTCGGGCCGCCGATGTCGGAGATCACGCCCTTGAACTCGGGGTCCCGGGCGATCATATTAAGTTCACCGAGCACAGACCCCTCAGAACGCGATTGGATCGTGCGGCCCTGGTGGGCCGTGATCGAGCAGAAGGTGCAGCCGCCGAAGCAGCCGCGCATGATCGTGACCGAGTCCTTGATCATCTCCCACGCGGGGATCGCGGCGCCGGCGTAAGAGGGGTGCGCGCGGCGCGTGTAGGGCAGGCCGTAATAGAAGTCCATCCGCTCCTGAGTGACGGGCGGATTCGGCGGGGTGACGACGACGGCGCGCGCGCCGTGCTTCTGGACGAGGGTCTTGCCGTTGAAAGGGCTCGTCTCGTGGTGGGCGAGGCGCGCCATGGTCAGGAATTCGTCCTTGGACGACTTCACGGCCTCGAAGCTCGGCAGCTCGACGACGTCCGGGCCGGAAGGCACAGGCTCGGAAGCGCCGAGGAAGTACGCGATGCCGCGCAGATCGCGGCAATCCTTCACGGTTTTCCCGGCCTGGAGGCGCTTGGCGATCTCGACGATGGATTCCTCGCCCATGCCGTAGGCGACGAGATCGGCCTTCGAATCGAGAAGAACGGAGGGGCGCACCGAATCGGACCAGTAATCGTAATGGGCCAGACGGCGCAGGCTGGCCTCGACGCCTCCGGCGATGACCGGCACTCCCGGGAAGGCCTCGCGGGCTCGCTGGCAGTACGGGATGGTGGCCCGGTCCGGGCGAAGACCGATTTTTCCGCCCGGCGAGTACGCGTCGTCGTTGCGCACCTTCTTATTGGCCGTGTAGTGATTGATCATCGAGTCCATGTTCCCCGCGGAGATCGCGAAGAACAGGCGCGGACGGCCGAAGGTGCGCCACGGCTCGGCGCTGCGCCAGTCCGGCTGGGACAGTATGGCCACGCGGAAGCCCGCCTTGTCGAGCACGCGCCCGAGGAGCGCCATCGCGAACGAGTAATGGTCGATGTAGGCGTCGCCGGTGACGAAGACGATGTCCACCTGATCCCAGCCGCGCGCCTCCATCTCGGCGCGCGTCATGGGCAGGAATCGGGGATCGGGTCGGAAGGAGGGAGCTGACACGGCTGCATATATTATCGCATGTCCCGACGGTCCTCCGCCTTGCAATACCGGGGTTTCCGGTCAATACTGTAGTCGAGAGACCCCCTCTTATGACCCGCCTCCCGCTCCTGGCCTTGCTCCTGCTCGTCGGCGCCGCCCCCCCCGGCCCCAAACCCGCGGACATCCCCGTCATCGCCGACGCCAAGGCGCTCATCAAGACGTCCTGCGCCGCCGCCAAGGAAAGCTGCGTCCAGACGAAGGCGCTGCTCGACGCCTACCTCGTCGTGCTCGACGACGCCGTCGCCTGCATGGCAAAGCCCTGCGCCGTCGAAAAGGTCAACGAGATATTCGAGCGCGATCGCCGGCTCGACGAACGCGAGCACCGCCTTCCCCCGAAGGCCCGGTCCGTCGGCCCCAAACGCCCTCTCCTGAGACTGAGCTTGTTCGTGATCACCGCCGCGGGCCTCGCGCTGGAGGCCGCCAAGCCCGGAGCCAAGGCGCCCGTCTACACGAACGCGGCCGTGGAGGCGTCGAAAGTCGCCGAGAGCATTTGCCAGCTCGGGGTCGGCGATACGTGCGCGGAGGCCCGCGGCGTCATCCGCAAAGCGGACGCCCTGAACGCGGACGCGTCCGCCTGCGAGAAGAATCCCTGCGCTTTTCCCGAGCAGGAGCGCCTGGCGATCGCCGCCGAGGCGACCCTCGGCGGCTACTTCGTCTTCGACGAAAAGACCAGCCTGGACACTTCCGCGATTTACGACATGATCCGCAACGCGCGGATGAGCATCGCCCAAATGCTGGCGCGGACCTCGGCGTCCAAGATCGCCGAACTCGAGTCCGGCGAGAAGGCGCTTCTGAACGGCGTCGCCAAGCTCGAGAAGAACCCGGACGGCGCGAACCTGGGCGCGCAGGTCGACGCGCTCAACGCGCGCGGAGCCGCGGTCCTCAAGCTGTATCAGGACGCCTCGATCACCTCGGACCGGACATTTTCCCTGCTCGACGGCAGCCCCGAAAAAGGCCGCCTGCGCGAGAGAGTCAACGCCTCCGCGGCGAGGCTGGCCTCGGCCCGCGCACGGCTGACCGCGCTCAAGACGGCGCGGGGCTTCGGCGGCGGCGCCGAAACGGACCGCGGCGCCGCCGGGGCCGTCCGCGCGGCCCTCTCCAAGGCCGGGGACGCGACGCTGGCCGTCGCCACGCTCGGCGCGGTCCGGAAGCTTCCCGCCTCCATCCCGCTCGACCGCCGGCCGGTTCCCATGACGCCTCCGCTCAATCCGACCGCTCCGACGATCATCGACGCCA
>JAQTNG010000314.1 GCA_028714015.1 Elusimicrobiota bacterium
GGGCGGCCGGCGCGCTATCCGGAGGACCCAGAGGAGTTTCGTAGCGGCAATGCTCCGTCTCGCGCGCCCTCCGCGTCCCAAGCCGCGCGAAGCGCTCCAGCAGAGGCGCCGCCTCCTTCCCCCGCCCGTCGCGCTCCAGCATCCGCCCCAAGCGGTTGAGCGCCGCGCCGTGGTCCGGGCGAAGCTCGAGGACCCGGCGCAATTCCGCCTCCGCCGCGCGGTCGCGCCCCGACTGGAGATAGGCTTCCGAAAGCCTAAGGTGGATCGCGGGCTCGCCCGGGTCCGATCGGGCGGCCCTCGTGAGCTGCGCGATCGCCTCATCGGTCCGCTCCAGCCCCAGCAGGCACTTCCCCAGAAGATAGCGGACGCGGGTGCTGTCCGGCATCAGCCCGGCGGCGCGTTCCAGGTGAGGGAGCGCCTCCTCGTATTTCCGCTGGGACAGGCGCATCATCCCGAGATTGACGACCGCCGCGGCCGGCACCGGGCTCGCCGCGAGCAGCTGGTCGAATTCGCGAGCCGCGGTCTCGTACATCCCGGTTCCCCAATGGGCGACCGCCTTGTGATGGACGCTGAGCAGGTCTTCCGTCATGATATCCCAGGAGCCCGGAGCGGCGTCCATATCGGCCCCGAGCACGGGAGCGGCCGCGGCCAGAATCAAAAGCGCCGCCGCCAAAGAAAGCCCCCTCCAGGTCATGGCTGCTTTTCCTCCCGGATCACGATGAGGCGGTCCACGGCGACCGCCTCCAGCCGCTGGCGCAGGCCGCTCGGCCAAACGACCTCGACGGAATCCGCGCGCGGGCTCTCCCCCAGCCCGAATCGCGCCTCGCGCAGGAGGCTGTTCTGGAAGCCTCCCCCCTGGGCGCCCATCTCGGCCGTCTGCGTCAGCGGTCCCGCCCGGACGACGACCTTGGCGCCTATCCCGTCGCGATTGGAGCTCGCGCCCTCGAGGCGCACCGCCAGCCAGTGATGGGAGCGCGTGCAGTTACCGGCGAACAGGCGGACCGGAGAGAAGCCGGTCGCGACGACGTCCAGGCAGCCGTCCCCGTCGAGGTCGGCGTACGCGCTCACCCGGGACTCGCCGGCGAAATCCAGGCCGCTCGCCTCGGAGGCGTCGCGAAAGCGCCCCGAGGCCGGATCGTAGCGCCAGAAGACCATCGTCTGATCCGAGTAGGCGAATTGATTGGACCACCAGCCGTTGACCTGATAAATGTCCTGCCACCCGCGATTGTCCGCGTCGAAGAAGAAGCCGTTCCAGCCGAACCCGGTGGGGACATCGTCCATCCGCGCGAGATAGACGTCCGAGAACGTCCCGTCGCCGGAATTGCGGAACAAGCGGTCGCGCTGGTGATAGCGGGACCCTCCCGAGAAATATCCGGGATACGGGAGGCGGAACGCGCGGGCCGCTTCCGGGAACAGATAGCGCACCGACGGCCGGTCGCTTCCCGGGTACGTCACGAACAGGTCGATGTTCCCGTCATGGTCGAAGTCGCCGGCGGAAACGCCCATGCCGTTGCCCAGGCTGTCCACGCCGGCCGCGTGAGAGACGTCGCGGAAGGTCCCGTCGCGCTGGTTTCGATAGAGCCAGTTGATGCCGAAGTCGTTGAGCACGTCCAGGTCCGGCCAGCCGTCGTTGTCGAAGTCGAAGCTCACGGCGGCCAGGCCCCAGCCCACGTCGCCGAGGCCCGCGCGCGCCGAGACTTCCTCGAAGCGCGAACCGAGGCCGCGGTAAAGGCGGTCCGGAGCCCCCGTCCGGAGCTCCCCGACATCCTCCACCTGCTGATGATAGTCCTCCGCCTCGGCCAGGAACAGATCCAGGCGCCCGTCGCGGTCGTAGTCGAGCCAGACCGCGGAGGTGGTGTTCCTCGCCCCGGTCGAGAGTCCCACCTCGAGCGTCACGTCGACGAAGCGCCCCTCCCGGTTCCGGAAGAGGCGATCCCTTTTCGTCTTGTCGTGCATGACCAGCAAATCCGGCCAGCCGTCGCCGTCGTAATCCGCGGAGCTGGCGCCGTTGTCGCAGCTGACGCCCGAAAAGCCCGCCGTGGAAGTGACGTTCTCGAAACGCAACCCGCCGAGATTCCGGTACAGCTGAGCCTGCTCGAAATCGCAGAAGAAGAGATCGGGAAGGCCGTCGCGGTCGAAATCCAGGACCGAGAGTCCTCCCGGCATCTCCCCGGGCGCTTCCCATGAATGCCGCGGAGCCTCGGGAAAGGGAAGCGTGAGCCCGGAGAGCTTCACGGGAACCTCGCGGAACCAAAGCCCCGCGGCCGCCGCGCTCGAAGCCGGCGCCGGATCGAACGCGCCCTCCCAAATCGCCGCGGCCGGCTTCAGGTCCGCGGCCCCGATCCGCCCCGCCCCCCGCGCGGCGGCGGCGGCCTCCGCGCGGCGGAGCGTCGCGCCGGCCATCACCGCCGCCATCTCCGCCAGCTCTTCGGCGGCGTAGGGAGACAGAGGGGCGAGATCGCCGCCGGGCGCGCGTTCCATCGCCGCGGCGATGAACTCCCAGGGCTCGGACGCGTCCCGCACCATGGATTGCATCTCCCTCGGGACGCGCAGAGGCTCGCGCCCTTTGGGGAAGAAAAGCACGCCCCCCTCTCCGGCGTCCTTCGCGGAAGGGAAGCTCCTCGACAGCGCGTCCGCCATCGTGCCGCCGGGAATCCACGGCTGATGCGGCCCCATGCGGCTCTGCGCCTTCCGCCAAAGGCGCTCCATGTGCCTCGAGAGGAAGGCCGCCAGGATCTTGCGCGTCTCCCCGGGCTCCAAAGGAAGACCCGTCCAGCCCCGCCACGCCCGGTCCCCCTTTTTCCTTCGCGCCTCGATCTGCCAAAGGGCGTATTCCAGGCACAAAACGGGGGCGGTCGTCCCCTTCATCTCGACGCTCTCCTCGTCGTCCATCGTCGGAATGGAAAAAACGCCCTGCGGCCGCAGAACCTTGGACGCCCTTTCCAGGCACGAGGTCCCGCCCGCGCCGCCGGAGGGATCATCCGCGCACATCTCCCCCGCCAGCCGCGTCCGCGCCAGATCGTATATGGCGAGGCCGCGTCCCAGGACGTCGGCCTCGGAGCGCTCCGCCTTCAGGCCCAGCCCCGCGAGAAGCTCCCGGCCGCCGCGGCCTTCGCCCAGATAAGACCGCACCTCCGCCTCGGCGACCGCGAGCGTGCGCGCGTCGGACAGCACGAGATGGGTCAGGCCTCGGGCTTGATCGTAGACCGGGGTGTACTCCACCTCGGCCGCGAACAGACGGTAGGCCAAGGCCTCCGCGCTCTTCTGTGAATCCGCGTGCCGCCGGAATCGCGCGATCCGCCGGGAGAAATGCGTCCACAGGCCGCGCAATTCCGACAGCGACCATTGGTATTGCGCGGGCGTGCGGCCCAGCTTCGGAGGCAGGACGGCTGCTCCCGCCGGAAGAGCCAGGAGGCACGCCAGCCCACACGCGCGCGCGGATCTCAGCAGGAGCCGGGCCACCCTAGAGGCTCCGCAGGGAGACGCGCCTGCGCTCGAGAAGCTTAAAGCCGGCCGCGCCTTCGGTGATCTTGAGGAAGCGATCCATGGGCGGGTTCGCGACGGTCTGTTTTTTTCCGGTGGCGGGCCAGAGTATCTCGATGGATTCGACGGAGACGGCCGCGCCCAGGCCGATCTCGGCCTGAAGGGAGTTGGCGCCGAAGGAGCCTCCGGTCGTGACGGTGCGGTAGATGCTCCGCTTCCCCCCGGAGGTGACGGCGTCCACCCGTATCCGGGCGCCGATGGCGACTTTGTTGGAGCGCGTCCCCTCCAGGACCAAAGTAATCCAGCGGTTGCCCGAGCCGGGGTTGACGAACAGCGCGTTGCGGGCCGCGTCGGCGTCGTAGACCCCGCCCATCTCGACGTAGACGTCCTCATAGCCGTCGTTGTCGACGTCGCCGAAGGCGATGCCGTGGCCCTTCTCCAGGAGCCCCATGCCCGTCGCGCCGGTGACCTCGCGGAAGGATTTTCCCTCCTCGTTGCGGAAGGCGAGGTTGGGAACCGTCGAGCGCAGGTCCGGGTTGCCGGTCCCGCCGTAGAAATCCAGCCAGCCGTCGCCGTCCAGGTCGCCGAAGTTGGCCCCCATCGCCATCACGGAGCGGTCCAGGCCGCTCTTCGCCGCGACGTCCTCGAAGGTGCCGTCGCGCCGGTTGAGGTAGAGGCGCGGGTGGTTGCCGGCGTATTTCATGCCCAACGCGTCGGCGGCCGCCGCCTCGGAGGATGGGGTCATGGGGAAGTCGAAGACGAAGAGATCCTCCCAGCCGTCGTTGTTGAAGTCCCAGAACCAGGCCGAGAAGCTCGCGCGGGGCCCGGCCGCTCCCGCCTTGGCGGTCACGTCCTGGAACCGCCAGGGGCCGCCGTCCTTGGGCCCGAGGTTGCGGAAAAGCGCGTTGTCCTGGTCCTTGAACGAGACGTACAGGTCGGCGCGGCCGTCGTTGTCGAAATCCCCCCAGTTCGCTCCGACGACGAAGCCTTCGCGCAGCAGGCCCGCCTCCTTCGTGGCGTCGACGAAGGTCCCGTCGCCCTTGTTGCGCATGAGCCGGGCGGGGCCGGTTTTCAGGTCGTCGTTGCCGAGGAACAAGTCGAGCCAACCGTCGTTGTCGTAATCGGCCCAGACCGCGACCTGCGAGGGCCGCAGGCCG
>JAQTNG010000315.1 GCA_028714015.1 Elusimicrobiota bacterium
GGATTGAGCGTCTGACAGATGCACACACCCTCCGTGTCTACGACGGCGCACGTCCGTTCGACGACGAGCGGATCGGCGTACCAGCCAGGACCCCACCACACGCCGCCGTCCTGAACGACAACAGTCGGGCCGAAACCGCGCCCACGTCCACCGTGATGGCCGCCGTGATGACCTCCACCGCCATGATGCCCGCCTCCGCCATGCCCGCCACCGTGACCACCACCGCCATGATGACCACCGCCACCATGACCGCCTCCGCCGCCGCCTCGACCAAGCCCGTTACCGTGGAGCATGGAGAGAACTTTATCTACGAAGGCCCCCGGGGACAAGCGCTTACCGAAAACTCGGGCCGGACGGAGTGTTTCATCATGAACGACTCACCGTTTTCACATCGCGGGATCTCCCCGCGCATCATGCTCCGTCCGCCCCGAAGGCTAGTTCTTCGATTCGTCAGGCCATCCCGACGGCTCGCCGAGCCGGGCCGCAAGGGCCTCGTGCATCTCCTTCGTGTGCCGCACTCGGTCTGGCCAATTGACGAGCATCGACTCGAGCGCCTGGCGCACGTTCTCGGGCGGCGCCACAGTCATCAGCGACTGCACGAAACTTGCGACGAGGCGTGTGACATCGTTCGTGTAGAGGACATGCCGCACGAACGGACTGTCCTTCGGATCCTTGCTCATGATCCGCCGTCCTCCGTGCTCACGCACCACTCGGCACGCGCGCGGTTTCTGCGCTCGCGCCGGCTCCCGACGTTCGGGATCTTCGAGTACGGCAAGAGGCGCCCCCGAATCGCTCGCTCGTCATCGACCTCGGCACGATGCGCCAGGTAAACGATGTTCCGCAGCTCTTCTGTCGCGGCTCCGGGAGGATGCAGATCTGCGCGGGCGTTAATCTGCTGCCAGCGGCCGCCGCCCACTCGGTAGACACTGATGTAGCCGCCCGGCGCAAGCGTCATCGGACGCTGCACAGTCTTCCGGAATGAAAACGGAACGCCGACGCGATGCGGCTCGAACCACTGCTCGGTGACGAAGTCGCTCACTTTCACGCCGTCGATTTCGTACGCGAGCTCGTCCGCCTCTACGGGATCGCAAATCTCGTACGCGAAGATCATCGCCCGGACCGCCGTCTGCTGCACGAACGCTGCGCGGATGATGTCTGGGTCGGCAAGCATCTCCAAGATCTCGTGCGACAAGGACACGGTCCAGAGCGCGTTCGCTTTCATGCTGGTCATCGCGCCTACTTTGCCGATGGGATTCCCGTCTTTCGTGAAATCGTGATAGCCGAGCGCTCCCGCCATCGGCACCGTGTCGCTCACGACGAGCTGCCAGCTTCCCACCGGGGGCTGCTCTGACTTCGCGACGAATACGAGCGAGGCGTCCTTGCCGTAGTATTCGGCGAAGTCTCCCGAGACCTGCTTCTGGTTCGAGGCAACGACTGCGGGGAAGACTGAGTCCGGAACTACAGTCGAGCGATTCATGATCGCGAGCGTGGGCTTCATCTTCTGATGATAGCTCAGGCGCCGTGAGCTCGTCCGAGCTTTCACGACGGAGCAGGCGCGCCGGCAGGCGCCGACAGGCGCGCCCAGAATTTTTCGACCCACCGCTTGCCGTCACGACGCAAGATCGGAGAGTCCCCGGAATTCGGCATGCCCTTCACTACCTCGGCGAGATGCTCGGGCTTGTAGGTACTCGCGAGCGCGACCGCAGCGTCAGGGAACTGACCACGGAATTGATCTGCAAACGTCTCCGCCGAATAGTTTGCGTTGATCGCTTGCTCGACTCGCATCCGGAATTCGACGATGACGTCGTCCGGGAAGATGAGGCCCATCGGATTCGTTGCCGGGCCTGGCGGCCCGGGCGGCGCCTGGCGCGCTGCCGGCGGAGCCGCGGCGGATTCGGGGATCGACGTCGCGGGCGGAGCCGGAGCCGGCGCCGGCGGCGTAGCCTGAGGCGCCGTCACGGGCGGAGCAGCCTGCGGAGCGATCGGTCTTTCGGGCGGGATGACCGGCTCTTGACCGGCGATCGGCACAGAGCCCTGAGTCGCCCACGCGACCGTTCGCCGACTCGCGACTCGCTGCTGCGGCGGCCTCTCTCCGGGACCTTGCTGACCTTGCTGGAGGCGCTGCATGGGGACGGAGCCGAGCGCCGGCTGCGAGCGCTGACCGAAGGACGACATCATCTTCGGTCCCCACTCGGGAATGGTTTCCAAAGCCTTCGATAGGCCGAGACCGACCGTGGCAGCGAAACGTTCGCCAGTCGTCTGTGGACCTGCGTCCTCTTTCTTCTCGAACCCGAGCGCCTCTGCTTCCTTCTTCGCTCGTTCCATGATCGCGATTGGATCCTTGGCCGCGACGAGCTCCTCCTTCGACTCTTCGAGATCTTCCTCGAGCCGCTTCACTCGCTCCTTGGCCGCGGCGAGCTGCATGTCCATTGTGCTCTTCGATGTCTCGACGCGGGTATCGAACTGCTCCTTTTGCATTCGGAGCTCACGCTCGTTCTGGCTCTTTGCGTCGCGCAGTTCCCGTTCGTTTTGACTCCTGAGATCGGAGAGGCGCCCCTCGAAGAGCTTTTCGGTTTCCTTGATCCGCTCGGCAGCGACGCTCCGCTCTCGAGCCTCGGTCTCCCTCACTCGGTCCTGCCCATCCTTGCGCTCTCTGTCGATATCGAGCCGGAGCTCCCGGTCTCGTTCGAGGAGGCGCTTCTCTGCGTCCTCGAGCTTGCTCTTGTACATGCGTTCGATATCGTCGATTCGATCCCGAAGTCGCTTCACCTCGTCGTCGTGACGGATCCGGAGCGCGTCGAGCGTCTCCTTGTGCTGTTCTCGGCTCCGCACAATCTCTTCCTTGTGCTGTTGCTCGAGGCGCACGACTTGCTGCTGAGCGTTTTCCGCCGGGTTCAAGGTTTTGAGAAGCTCGGTGGCCTCTTGCACTGAGCTCGTCTTCGGCGCCGCGGCAAGCTTGTCGATCTTGTCTTCGAGCTTCTTTCTGTCCTCTCGTTCGCTCGCCAGCTGATCGAGAAGCGCCTTTTCCCTTGTGGCGGCAGCCTTGTTCGCCTGCTCTATCGCCTCCCTGCCCGCATCGCTCACGACCTTCAGGACGTCGCTCGTCTGGCCGTTATTTCGGCGGGCCTCCTCGGCCTTCTTGTCGCCGCGCTCCACCATGTCGCTCACGAAGTCGAGCGTGGACTTGAACTGCTGCGCAGCTGCCGGGGTCGTCGGCATTTCGCCGCTCGGAAACATGCCTACTGGAAACGGTTGCATTGGATTTACTCCATGCGCCGACGGGCTGACTCCCGGAAGCGCCTTGAAATTGGGATAAGGCATGTTCGCAACCGTGTATCGGAAGGGTTGCGTCTTTGCCTTGATGATCGGCGTGTCGTTCGTTGGATCTCTTCGCCCGTGCGGATCTGGCCCGTACACCGTGAGGCTGTAGACTCTGCCGCCGTAGAAGGCGCGAAACTGCTCTTCCGAAATCGGCTCGCGAATCTCTCCGAGATACCCGGCGCACGGGACGGACTGCCAGATCTTCGGCTCGAGCCGCTCGACACGAATGAAGTGCTGACCGTCGCCGATCGTGAAGCGCGCGTAGATGTCGAGCAGGTTCGAGGGCGGCGTCCAGCCGACGAGATCTTCGTTGTCCGCGGGCGTCACTTCGCCGAGCGTCGGCTTGTCTCGAAGCCGAGGATCGGATTCCGTAGGAGGCACGAGTGACTCCGGTGAGTACGTCTCGTCTCCGCGAGTGAGCCCCTCGTCCACGTACTCAGCGGCGACTCGCTTTGCGGCGATGTCTTCGATCGACCGTTTCTTTTGTGGCGGCTTCGGCGCGGGCGGACGCTCGGGATACTCTTTTCTGACTTCCTCGCGGGCGTCCTCCGACATCGCAAGAAACTCGTCAGGGTCGATGCCGCGGCGCTTTGCCTCGGATCGGATCTTGTGCGCCCAGCGACCCTTGACGGCGCCGCGCTCACGCGACGTCATCGATGCGTACGGCTTATAGGCGACGCCGTAGAGATTCGCCTCCGCGAGAAGCTTGCGATCTAGCTCTCGCGGGGGCTCCGGACTTTCCTGCGGCGCGATTTCCGTCATCGCGACACCGGTGGCCCCTCCGGCGGCGGCTCGAATGTGACTGCCCATCCGTCCTGAACTTCTCCAGGCCCGTAGCCCACTAGCCGATGTGTCGCCACCTGCAGGATGACTTGCTCATCATCACCGCCGCGCACGAGGACTTGTCGAGGAGCGAGATACTCGGCCTTCGAAATCACCGCGACGGCGCCGGCCGAACCAGCCCGAATCACCGACCCTCCGGAACGGAGCAGCGCTCCTATAATACGCTCACGATCTTCCAGATCGTGACGCAACCGGCTGATCAACACCTCTTTCTCGTCTTCCGTCATTCCTCGTCGTCGTCCTCGTCCTCTTCTTCAGTCTCTTCCTTCGGTTTGCCATTCGGCGCCGGCGGCTCGTCCACGTCTTCTTCTTCGAACGTGATCTCTTTCGTGAACTCGATGCGGTCCTGCGTCAGGCGCTGGAGCGCCTCGATCACCGTGCGCTGCTCCGCGTCGCCATCCGAGAGAGACTTCGAGAGGCCGGTCAAAAGCTCCGACACCTGGGCGAAGTAC
>JAQTNG010000316.1 GCA_028714015.1 Elusimicrobiota bacterium
GAGTCGCGCGGGCGGGAGAATCGGGACCGGGCGCTTGAGCGAATCCACGATCGCGGCGACCTTCTCGTGCTCGCCGGGGCCGCCCATGAAGAACAGCTTCACGCGCGCGTCGCCCTGCAGGCGGTCGGCGAGCGCCGCGAACTTCTCCTCGGGCCAGCGGAACGAGAAGCGGTCGAAGTTCCCGGGATGGATCACGATTTTGAAGGCTCCGCCTCCGGAAGGAGGAAGGGCGGCCAGCAGGCGGTCGGCCTCGTCGAGATCGGCGGCCGGCAGGCGCAATTCCGGATCCTGATCGTAGGGGGCGTCGAGCGCCGCGGCGAGGCGGCCGTAGCGGTCCCACATGTGCTCGCGCTCGCCCGGCGCGGGCAGCAGCTCGGTGAACACGCCCGTGCCCCGGCCTTTGTCGAAAGCGAGGCGGCGGGGGGCGCGCACCGCCCGCGTGATCAAGGTGGACGTCTTCGAATAGGATGAGTTGAGGTCCACGAGAAGGTCGCACGGCTCGCTCAGCAGCTTCCACGCGAACTTGAGGTTCGCCCCGACCCGGGCGGGCTTTTCGAGCACGGCCCACTCGTCGATGAACGGTATCAGCGGCAGGACCTGGACCGAGCGCCAGCCGACGATCAGCCGGATGCGAGCCTTCGGATAGCGCCGCCGGATCGCGCGCAGGAAGGAGGTCGCGACGATGACGTCGCCGACGCGTCCGATGTAAAGGGCGGTGATCCGTTCCACGACGAGATTATAGCAGGCGCGCTCCGTTCGCGGCCTTGAGAATGGGCGGCCAGGGGGCGTATAATGAGGAATGAAGCGCCTGAGGTCCCTCGACGTCTACCGCGGCCTCACGGTCGCGGGAATGGTGCTCGTCAATTCGTCCGGCAGCGACGAGGTGTATGCGCCGCTGCGGCATTCCGTCTGGAACGGCTGGACCCCGACGGACCTGATCTTCCCGTCCTTCCTCGTCATCATGGGCGTCTCCGCGGCCTTCTCCGCCGCCGCCCGCGAGGCGCGGGGCGCCGCTTCCGTGGCGGCCGCCCCGCGGGTGCTGATGCGCGCCGCCGTGCTGATCGGGCTCGGCCTCCTCGAGAACGCGTTCATCTACCACGGAACCGGCGGCGTCCGGTTTCCCGGCGTACTCCAGAGGATCGCCCTGTGCTACCTGGGCGTCGAGGCCTTCCTGTTCCTGCGCCGGCCCGGGGTGGAGCCGGCCGCGGCCGCGGGCCTGCTCCTCGTCTATTGGATTCTATTGATGAAGGTTCCGGTTCCCGGCCACGGAGCCGGCGTCCTGACGCCCGAGGGAAATCTCTCGTACTGGATTGACCGGCGCCTGTTCCCGGGGCACCTGATGATCAGCCCCTGGGGGGACCCCGAGGGCCTTCTCGCCACCTTGCCCGCGCTGGCGACCTCGCTGCTGGGGCTGATCGCCGGACGGGCGCTGGTAAAAGAGGGGGCGCAGACGGCGCGCCGTCTCGGCGAATGGGGGCTGGGCCTGGCCGCGCTCGGGGCGCTGTGGAGCACGATCCTGCCGCTGAACAAGCACCTGTGGACGAGCTCGTTCGCGCTGTTCACGGGAGGGCTCGCGCTCGCCGGGCTGGCCGGGTGCCTGCTCTTGATCGAAGGCCGTCCGGCGAATTGGGCGCGGCACTTCGAGGCGTTGGGGCGGCACGCGCTGATCGTGTACCTCATGGCGGGCTTCTTTTACGGCGTCCAGGAGTACGTCTCCGTGACCTTGCCGGGGGGATCGGAGGGCAACATCAAGCTGTGGCTCACCGCGCGCCTGTTCGCGCCGTGGATGACGGCCAAGGCCGCCTCGCTGACATACGCGGGCATTTACACCGTCGCGATAGCGACGGCGGCGTCACTCGTAGCGCAGCGCTTCGATCGGCGAAAGCAGTGACGCCTTGCGCGCCGGCCAGAACCCGAACACGATGCCGGTGCCGGCCGAGAAGACGAAGGCGAGCGCGACCGATTGCGGCGTGACGATCGCGGCCCACCCCGCGAAGTAGGACATGCCGAAGGCGATGGCCATGCCGAGGGCGATGCCGAGGAGGCCGCCGCAGGTGGACATCGCGACGGCCTCGATGAGGAACTGGATGAGCACCGCGCGGCGCGTCGCGCCGATCGCCTTGCGCAGGCCGATCTCGCGCGTGCGCTCCGACACCGACACGAGCATGATGTTCATGATGCCGATGCCGCCGACGATGAGCGAGATCGCCGCGACGATGCCGAGCAGCAGCGAGAATATCTTCGACGTGCCGGTCAGCGCGGCCTGGATCTCGGCCATGTTGCGCAAAGTGAAGTCGTCCTCCTTGTAGTCGGGCAGGCGGTGGCGCTTGCGCATCAGCACGCGCACGGCCTCGATGACCGAGTCGGTCTGCTCCGGCCCCGTCGTCTCGATCGAGATCGTGCCCAGGAACTGCCGGCCGAGCACCTTCTTCATCGCCGTCTTGAGCGGGATCAGGATCTTGTCGTCCTGGTCCTGGAAGCCGGCCGAGCCCTTGCGCGGGAGCACGCCGATCACCTTGAACTTGATGTGCTCGACGTTGACCGAGCGTCCCACCGGATCCGAATCGCCGAAGAGGGCCGTCGCCACCGTCGGGCCCAGCAGGGCCACGCGCGCCATTTGGTCGTTCTCCGCGGCCGTAAAGAAGCGTCCGTAGTAGGCCCGGGCGTTGCGCATCTCGGCGTAGTCGGGCTCGGCGCCCGTCACGCTCGTGTTCGTGTTCTTGTCGCCGTACACGGCCTGAACGCTGCCTTGGACCTCGCCGGCGGCGCGGGCGATGCCGGGGTGCGACCGGCGGATGGCGACGACGTCGTCCATCGAGAGGCGGCTGAAGGAGCCCATGCCGCCGCGCGCGCCGCCCATGCCGCCGCCGCGCGGCGCCTGGGGAAACAGCATCACGAGGTTCGAGCCGAGGCTCGAGAGCTGGGTCTCGACCGACTTCTGCGCGCCCTTGCCGATCGCGAGCATCGCGATGACCGCGGTCACGCCGATCAGGATGCCGAGCATCGACAGCGCGCTGCGCAGCTTATTGGACCGGATCGCGCCGAGCGCCGAGCGCACGTGCTCGGTGAATTCCTCCCAGCTCAGCTGGCGGGGCGGGGGGACGGACACGAGGCCCTCCGGCCGGACCGCGCGGGCCTCGGCCGGGGCGCGCGCGCCGCGATGCTGCTGGTTCTTCACGTCGGAAACGATGACGCCGTCCTTGATCTTGATGATGCGCTTGGCGTGCGCCGCGATGTCCGCCTCGTGGGTCACCATCACGAGCGTGATGCCGGCGTCGTTCATCGCGACCAGACGGCCGAGAATTTCCTCGGCCTGGTCCGAGGCCAGGTTGCCGGTCGGCTCGTCGGCGAAGATCAGGCGAGGCTTGTTGACCAGGGCGCGCGCGATCGCCACGCGCTGCTGCTGGCCGCCGGAGAGCTGGTTCGGGGCATGGTCCAGGCGATCGCCCAGGCCGATCTCGCGCAGGACCTCGGCCGCGCGCTCGGCGCGGCCCGGCTCGCCGGTGTAAAGCATCGGCAGGCCGACATTGTCGAGCGCGCTGGTGCGCGCCAGAAGGTTGAACATCTGGAAGACGAAGCCGATCGTGCGCGAGCGCAGGGCCGCGCCCTCGTCGTCCGTCAACGCCGACACATCCAATCCGAGAAGCTTGTAGGCCCCCGAGGTCGGCCGGTCGAGCAGGCCGAGGATTTGCGTCAAGGTGGACTTGCCCGAGCCCGACGGGCCCATGATCGCGACGAATTCGCCCGCCTCGATGGTCAGATCGATGCCCTTGAGCACGTCGAGCCGACCCCCGCCCACGAAGTAGGTCTTCGTGACTCCGCGAAGTTCGATCAAGGGGGGCATCGGGATCCCGCCTACTTGGAGCCCGCGGCCGCCGCCGGAACGGCTTTCTTCGGCTTGGGCGCCGCGCCCTGCTGGGCGCCGCTGCGGCCCATGCGGCCCGGGAGCGACGACAGCGGGCTCGACTCGGGGGCCTTCTGCGCCTGGTATTTGCCGGCCGCGATGAGGACCTTGTCGCCGGCGGCGAGGCCATCGACGATCTCGACCTGCTCGTCGGTCTCGATGCCCGTCGTGACTTCACGCGTCTCCGGCGTTCCGCCCTTCTCGGCGGAGGGAATCGTCACGACGCGCTTGCCGGCGGGGCCGTCCTTGACGGCCGCGGCCGGCAGGAGCAAGGCGTCCTCCTTGCGCTTGAGCAGGAAGCTCACGTTGGCGGTCATCTGGGAGCGGAAGAACGGGGGGACCCTGTCGGGACGCACCTTCACGCCGTAGGTGATCACGTTCGAGACGTTCCTGCCTTCATACAGCATGTCGAAGACCTTCCCGTCCACGGTCTGATCGGGATACGAGTCGAGGCGGATGCGGGCCTTCTGGCCGAGCTTGATCTTGCCGATGTCGGACTCGTCGACCGACGCGTTGACGATGAGCGTGTCGGCGACGGCGAAGAGCACCGTGCCGGGGTCCACGGCCTGCCCGACGACGACGTTGCGCAGGATGACCTCGCCGGGAAGCGACGCGACGACCGGCGTCGCCTTATAAGCGTCCTGCCACTTCTTGAACTCCTCGGGACCCTGGGCCCGGGCGGCGTCCAGGATCGCG
>JAQTNG010000317.1 GCA_028714015.1 Elusimicrobiota bacterium
GGGAGCGCGCCGCGCCGCACGAGGGCGGGCGGCACGAGGATCACGCGGCAGGAGGGGGCGTAGTGGCGGTGCCGGGTTCCGGGCGACGCGGGCGCGGAGCGCCCCGGAACGCCCAGCGGTACGCCGGCCGCGCGCGAGATGCTCTCTCCGGTCAAAGTCCCGTGGCGCAGCACGATGGGCCGCCTTCCGCGCGCGTCCACGATCGCCGATTCGAGGCCCTTGCGGCAGGGCCCGCCGTCGAGGATCAGCGCGACGCGTCCCCTCAGGTCGCGCAGCACGTGCGCCGCGGTCGTCGGGCTCGGCCGTCCCGAGAGATTCGCCGAGGGCGCGGCGATCGGCTCTCCGAGCGCGCGGATCAAGGCGCGCGCCGCGGGGTGGCCGGGACAGCGCACGGCGACGGTGCGCCCGCCCGCCGTCACGGCGCCCGGGACGCGCGCCGATTTCTCGAGTATCAAAGTGAGCGGCCCCGGCCAGAACGCGTCCATCAAGCGGCGCGCCAGGGGCGTCACGCGCTTGACCGCGTCCGCGAGCATGGCTTCATCGCAGACGTGCACGATCAGCGGGTTGTCCGAAGGCCGTCCTTTGGCCTTGTAGACGCGGCGCGCGGCGGCCGGGTCGTAGGCGCGGGCGCCGAGCCCGTAGACGGTCTCCGTGGGGAAGGCGACCAGGCCGCCGGCCCGCAGAATATCCGCGGCCATGGCCAAGGTCTTGCCGTTCGGCCGCAGAACGCGCGTGCGGATCACGGGAGGGCGGCTTTGACGCGCGCGAGCTCGGAGAGGAAGTCGTTTTCCTTCAGCAGGCGCTCGCAGACCCGAGCTCCGAGCTCCTGGCCCGCCGCGACGTCGCTCGGATGATGCACGCCGGCGACGACGCGAAGCTCTCCCGCGTCGCGGCCGTGGGACGCGAGTATGCCCGCGCGGTCCGGAAACAGCCGGCCCAGCACGCAGGCGTCGAAGACGCCGGCCGCGGCGTGGGTGCTCGGGTAGGAGGTGGCGCCGGAGGGCTTGTCGATGCAGGGCTGCACGCGCGCGTCGACGTTGTAGGGGCGTGGCCGCGCGAACTTCTTCTTGAAGTATCCGGAGACCTTGGACAGGAACTTCGAAGCCGTGCCCACGAACGGCGCGACGGCGTCCGCCTCGGCCTTGGACAGGATTCCCGAGTTTCCGAACAAGGACGGGAAATCGGGGATCGCCTCCGCGGCGGCGGCCGAGCATTGATCGGGCTTGCGCTCGGCCTGGAGCTTCAGCAGCTGCTCGTAGTCCCGGTCGGACGCCGGCGAGCCGGGGGCCGGAGGCGCCGTCATCGAGAAATCGGTCGCGGGAATGTCCTGCCACGAGGCCGAGGCGGGACCGGCGAGGAGGAGGACTAAGAGGGAAAGGCGTGCGGCGCAGCTCGCTCGATTCATGCGTTCATTATACCGCGCCGACCCCGCCCGTCAAGGGCCCAAATCCCGGGCCCGGCCGGCGTTGACGGCGCGGGCGCGGGGGGCTATACTGCGCCCATGTTCGAGAGCGCCGAGGTCGGCCGTTCGGTGGATAAAATAGAGTATGCGAAGCGCGTTTCGGTCCTGCGCACGCGCTTGCTCAAGGCCCAGCATGCGCTGGCCGGCACGAGCCTGCGCCTCGTCGTCATCGTGGGCGGCGTCGAGGGCGGCGGCAAGACCGAGGTCGCGCGCCGCTTCCTCGACTGGCTGGACCCGCGCGGCCTGCGCGTCGAGTCCTACGGCGACCCTTCCGACGAGGAGGACGAGCGGCCCGAGTACTGGCGCTATTGGCGCACCTTGCCCTCGTCGGGCCGCGGCGCGGTGCTGGTGGGCTCGTGGTACACCCGCCCCATCGTCCGCCGCGCCTTCAAGCAGATCGGCTCCGGAGCTTTCGATCAGGCGCTCGACCGGGCGATGGCCTTCGAGGCCATGCTGATCCGCGAAAAGACCGTGATGGTCAAGCTGTGGCTGCATCTGTCCAAAAAAGGGCAGAAGCGCCGCTTCAAGGAGCTGGAGTCCGATCGCGATACCGCTTGGCGCGTGACCAAGCAGGACTGGGAGTTCTCCAAAAAATACGATCGCTTCCGCGAGGTGTGCGAGCGGGCTCTGACCAAGACCAGCGTCGCCGAAGCGCCGTGGACCGTCATCGAGGCGACCGACCGCCGTTACCGCGACCTGGCCGCGGGCGAGGCGGTGCTGGCGGCGATCGAGGGCGCGCTCAAACGGGCCTCGGCCCCCGCCCCCAAGCCCGCCTCCGACCGTTCCAAGCCTCCGAAGGTCTCGGTTCTCAGCCGCCTCGACCTGACCAAGCGTCTCGCGGACGATCACGCGAAGAAATTCGAGAAGCAGCAGACGCGCGTGGCGCTCCTGTCGCGCCTTCTGCGCGACGAGGGCCGTTCCCTCATCTGCGCCTTCGAGGGCGTGGACGCCGCGGGCAAGGGCGGCGCCATCCGCCGCCTTCTGGGCGCCATCGACGTGCGCAACGCGCGGGTCATGGCCGTGGCCGCTCCCACCGACGAGGAGCGCGCGCACCCGTATCTGTGGCGCTTCTGGCGCAACCTGCCGCGCCTGGGCCACGCGACGATCTACGACCGGACCTGGTACGGGCGCGTGCTCGTCGAGCGCGTCGAGGGCTTCTGCGCGGTGGAGGACTGGAAGCGCGCCTACGCCGAGATCACCGCCTTCGAGGCCGAGCTCGCCGAGGCCGGCACCATCGTCTGCAAGTTCTGGCTGCAGATCTCCCCCGAGGAGCAGCTGCGGCGCTTCAAGGACCGGGTCAAGACGCCCTTCAAGCAGTACAAGATCACCGAGGACGACTGGCGAAACCGCGGCAAGTGGGACGCCTATCAGGCCGCGGCCATCGACATGATCGAGAAAACGAGCGCTCCCGACGCCCCGTGGACCCTCATCGAGGCCGAGGACAAGCGCTGGGCGCGCCTTCACGTGATGAAGACCGTCGCCGACCGCCTCGAGGAAGAGCTGGGCTGAGGATCGTCCTCGGAATCCATCGCTTGACCTCGACCCCTCCAAAGCGGAAGAATCAGGCACCCCCATGAACTTTCATCAACTCATCAGCGCTGTCGGCGTGGTCGTGATGATCGGCGTCGCCTGGATTTTCAGCAAGAACCGCAAGGCGATCAACTGGCGCACGATCGGCTGGGCGACGGCCCTGCAGTTCATCTTCGCCCTTCTCGTCCTGAAGACCCCGCCCGGACGCTGGTTCTTCACGCTCGCCAACAACGCCGCCGTCGGCCTGATCGGCTTTCAAGAAGAGGGGGCCAAGTTCGTCTTCGGCTCGCTCGCTTTGCCTCCCGGCCAGCCCGGCTCGCTCGGCTTCTTCTTCGCCTTCCAGGTCCTGACCTCCGTCGTCTTCCTCGCGTCCCTGATCTCGGTGCTCTACTACCTCGGGATACTGCAGAAGATCGTGCTCTTCTTCGGCCGCATCATGGTCCGCACCTGCGGCACCTCCGGCGCGGAGACGCTCAACGCCGTCGCCGTGCCGTTCCTCGGCCAGACCGAGGCGCCCATCCTCATCAAGCCGTACATCGAGAACATGACCGAGTCGGAGCTGTTCTGCCTGATGGTCGCGGGCATGGCCACGATCGCCAGCGGCGTGATGGTCGTCTACGCGGGCCTGCTCAAGCCCTACTTCCCCGACGCCGCCGGGCAGATCCTGGCCGCCTGCATGATGGAGGCCCCGGCCGCCCTGCTGATGACCAAGATGCTCATACCCGAGACCGGCAAGCCCGAAACGCTCGGCGTGGTCAAGCTCGAATACCACGAGGGCTCCACCAACGTCTTCGAGGCCGCGGCCAACGGCGCCTCGACCGGAATCCAGCTCGCGTTCAACGTGGCGGCCATGCTCATCGCCTTCATGTCGCTTCTGGCCATGATCAACGGCGGCTTCCACTACGTTTTCGGCCTGTTCGGCCACGCCGCGATCGGGCTCGAGACGATTTTAGGCTGGATGCTCTCCCCGGTGGCCTGGATCATGGGCGTGCCGTGGAAGGACTGCAACATCATCGGCCAGCTGATCGGCGAGAAGACGGTCCTCAACGAGTTCGTCGCCTACGTGCACATGTCCCAGTGGGCGGCGGCGCACGCGGCCGACCCGATGGAGCGCCGATCCTTCATGATCGGCATACACGCCCTCTGCGGCTTCGCGAACTTCCTGTCGATCGCGATCCAGATCGGCGGCCTCGGCGTGCTGGCTCCGAAGCGCAAGGCGGACGTCGCGCGCCTTGGGATGCTGGCCCTTCTCGGCGGCTCGCTGGCCAGCTTCATGACCGGCTGCATCGCCGGCATGCTCGTCCCCTAGCGGCGCAAAGAAAAAGCCCTCCAGCGATGGAGGGCTTTTAACTGTTTCCGGAAACAGTTCGCGCCGAAATCGTCCGCGCGCTCAGTGCCCGGCGGTCGTGCGCGCCGGCTCCCGGCTCTCCTTGGTGTAGGAGAGCGTGAACATCATCAGCGCCAGTATGACGTACCCCAGCCCGAACTGGTAGGGGATCTGACGGGCGGGATTGGGCAAGGTCCACGGCCAGTACATGCTCCCGTCGGGGATGGCCGAGTGGATGATGCCCACGTAGGTGAACGCGGCCAGGACGCAGAGATACC
>JAQTNG010000318.1 GCA_028714015.1 Elusimicrobiota bacterium
GGCCGCGGAGACTTGCGGTGGGCGCGGGTTACAAGTTCGCGGGCGGTCACGCGGTGGCGGCCGAGGCGGTCAACGGCCCGCGCGGCGCGGGAACGGACGTTTCCCTTGGCGGGGAGTACCAGGCCGTCAAGAATCTCTACCTACGGACGGGCTACACGACGCGCAGCGCGGTGACGGGCGGCTCGGGCTTCGACGCGGCGCGCGGCCTGACGATGGGCGCGGGCTTCCGTAATGAGAAGTGGAGCCTGGACTACGCCGTGCTTCCCTCGGGCGAGCTTGGGCGCTCGCACAGGTTCAGCCTCGGCACGCGCTTTTAGGCCGGAGGCCATCGCCGCCAGCGCCGAGGTTTGCGCGTTGGAGGCGGTAGTTTGAAACGGGTCTGGAAGGTTCTTTCTATTAAATGACTCGGGCAGCCAATCTCGCCCGCGCCTACGCGACGCAGAGCCGCGGCTCCCGCCGCGTTTAGGCTAGCGCGCCTGCCGGTGATGCAGCAATAAGCGCTGGGGCCTCGTGAAAGGATGCTCGAACCCGAGCAGGTCCACCACCGCGTAGCGAATCCAGTATTGGCCCGGCCTCACGTCCAGCGCCATCAGGTCGGTCTTCAAATCGATGTTGGCCATGAACGCGTATTCCTTGTTGAAGAGGACGCCGCCGAAGGAGGCGCTCGAGGAGACCTGGACGTGGTAGGAGCCCAATTCCGACGGGTCGGCCACCACGCTGTCGGGCACCTCGTCGTCGAGACGGGCCGTCGATTGCGGAGGGAAGGCGGCGGGCGCGGCGGAGACGTCTATGGCGGCCTCCTCGCCGCTCGGCGCGATGTCCGCGAGCGCCTGCTCGCCGACGCGCAGGGGCTTGAGCACCTTCTTGAGCGGGGCGGGCGAAACGTAGCGCTGCGGCCGGTCCGTCGGCAGGGGCGTGAGCTCGTCGGGACGCTGAACCTCGGGGTCCCCCTGAGCCTGATTTTCATCCGGCGGCGGCCCCGCGGAACCCGGCGCGGGCTGGATGGACGCCGCGGGCCGCAGAGGTTCGCCCCCGAACCGTTCCATCATGGGCTCGCGCGGACGCGGCTGGGACGGCGACAGCCGCGCTTTTTCGGAAGCGGCGGGCACGAGGCGGCTGTGCGCGACGATGACGCGCGGAGGATCGGGGGGATCCTTGCCTTTGGGAGGAGGAAGGTCGGACTTCCGGCCGATGATCCTCGCGAAGGGCTCCGACGCGCCGCCCCGCTCGTCGTACTGGACCGTCGGCTTCTTGCGTCCGCACCCCGTCAGGAGCAGCGCGACGGCCATGAGTGCGCCGGCTGCGCCCGCGCGTGTCACCTTTCCAGTGTAGCCCCGCGGCAAAAACTGTCAAGGCTCGTTTGCGCCCCGAAAAGCCGTCCGATGCCAGCCCCTTTCAGTCCGGGCCGGGAAACGCTATCATCACCCCCATGGCCCGCGTCCTCATCATCGACGACGACTTCGAGATCGTCTCCATACTGACCGAGATTCTCAAGATCGAGCATCACGAGGTCTCCTCGGCCGGCGAGCCCGTCGAGGGCATGCAGATGGCCCGCAAGGTCAAGCCCGACCTGATCATCCTCGACTACCACATGCCGGGCAACACCGGCTCCCACCTGTTCGAGTCCCTGCGCCGCAACAACGCCACGAAGGAGACGCCGATCCTCTTCATGAGCGGAGAGGCCGACCCCGAGCACATCCTCAGCGAGGTGTCGGACTCGGCCGGGGCCCGCTTCCTGCCGAAGCCGGTCAAGCTCGAGGAATTTCGCCGCACGATCCGCGAGATGCTCGCGGGACCTAAGGAGGCCTGACATGGGTAAACTCGTTCTCGTCCGTCACGGTCAGTCGCAGTGGAACCTGGAGAACCGCTTCACGGGCTGGGTGGACGTTCCGGTCACGCCGCTCGGCGAGCAGGAAGCGCACCGCGCCGGCAAGGAGCTCAAGGGCATCAAGTTCGACCTCGCCTTCACCTCCGACCTGAAGCGCGCCCAGCAGACCCTGGACATCATCCTCGAGGAGATCGGACAGAAGGATCTCCCGGTCAAAAAGGACAAGGCGCTCAACGAGCGGCATTACGGCGATCTGCAGGGGCTCGACAAGGCGGAGACCGCGAAGAAGTACGGCGACGCCCAGGTCCACATCTGGCGGCGGTCGTTCGACGTCAAGCCGCCGAACGGCGAGAGCCTGAAGGACACGGCCGCCCGGACCTTGCCTTACTTCGACAAATTCATCCTCCCCGCCGCGGCGGCGGGGCAGAACGTGCTCGTCTCCGCCCACGGCAACTCGCTGCGCGCCATCCTGATGGAGCTCGAGAAGCTGACGCCCGAGCAGATCATGAAGGTCAACATCGGCACCTGCCTGCCGATCTACTACGAGATCGGGCCGAAAGGCGAGATTCTCAATAAAACGGTCTCGACCGCGCAATAACCGCGCGCCGCGGTTTTAGTATGATAACGCCATGAAGAAAATAATTTTCACGGTGGCCGCCGCGATCCTGGTCGCCGCCTGCACGACGCCCCAGAAGAAGGCCTCGCTCGCCAAGGGCGACAAGTCCGGCGCCGCCGCGACCGACGGCACCGAGGCCGCCCCGCTTCCCCCGGGCGCCGAGGTCATCGAGGCGAGCCTGCGCGGCTCCGGCTTCGACGTCGACCCCGACATCCAGCCCGTGCACTTCGACTACGACAGCGCCCAGCTCTCCGCCGAGACGCTCGACGTGCTCAAGGCCAACGCGGCGGTCATGAAGACCCGCAAGGGCGTCGAGTTCCTCGTCGCCGGACACTGCGACGACCGCGGCACCGTGGCCTACAACCTCGCGCTTGGCCAGAAGCGCGCGAAGGAGGTCCGCGACTACTACATCCGCCTCGGCGTCGACGGGCGCAAGGTCGCGACGATCTCGTACGGCAAGGAGCAGCCGAACTGCTCCGAGGCCACCGAGGACTGCTGGTCGAAGAACCGCCGCGCCGTCACGGGCCTGCGCGCCAAGGCCGGCTCGGCCGCGAAATGAACGGCCGCGCCTTGCGGCGCGGCTTTCCTTTCATAGCCGCGCTGCTGATGTCCTCGTGCGTCGCCACGCAGAGGGACGTGCTCGATCTCTCGCAGCAGTCCGACGAGCTGAAGACCCAGGTCGAGGAGCTCAAGAAGACGGTCGGCTCCCTCCAGGCCAACCAGGCCGACCTCTCGGTCTCGATCAAGCAGCTTCGCGAGGAGCTGACCGCCTACACCGAGACCGTGAAGGCCTCGCAGGGCGACATGAGCAAGCTCTCGACCAAGCTCGACGACATCGGCGCCCAGCTCTCCGGCAAGGTGGCCGCGCTCGGCCAGACAATCAGCCAGGCCCAGACCAAAGGCCTCGAGGATCAGAAGGCCGCGCTCGCCGAGGTCAAGCGCGAGAGCGGCGCGACCGACGTGTTCTACACCGCCGAGAAGCGCCTCCAGGCCAAGGACCACGCCCAGGCCGCGAAGGGCTTCGAGGCGTACCTGAAGGATTTCCCGAAAGGCGACCTCACCGACGTCGCGACGTACGATCTCGGCCTCGCCTACTTCGGGCTCAAGCAGTGGGAAAAAGCCGGGCGCCAGTTCGCGCTCGTCCTCGACAAATACCCCAAGAGCGGCCAGACCCCGGGCGCGCGCCTGCATTACGCGCTGGCGCTGATCAATCTGAAGAAGGGCGGCGACGAAGCCCGCGCCTATCTCGAGAGCGTGCAGGCCGACTTCCCGAAGAGCGCGGAAGCCAAGGAAGCCGCCGCCGTCCTCAAGCGCCTGGCGAAGCCCAAGAAATGATTCTTCAGGGACTGCTGGCCGTCCTCCTTTTATCGTCCCCCGCGTCGGCCCAGACCGAGGTCAAGCTCGCGCTGACCGGCGCCGCCGGCCAGCCGAACCCCGGCCTGGCCCTGCCGCCGTTCGAGGCCGAGGATCCGAAGGTCGGCGCCGACGCCCTGCTCGCCAAGGACCTGCGCGAGATCGTGCGCCAGGACCTGATGCTCTCCCGCCGCTTCGAGGTGACCGACGAAGATAATGCTTCGGAACCCGTAAAAGCCGCGACCTGGCGCCTGACCGCCAAGGCCTCCAAAAACGCGGACAAGGTCTCGATCCGGGTGAAGCTCGCCAACGCGGCGGGCGGAGAAGCCGTGTTCGAGCGCTTCTACCGCCAGGACGCCGCGTGGATGCGCGCGCTCGCCCACCGGATCGCCGACGACATCGTCAAGGCCGCGACCGGCCGCGACGGGATCGCGCGCACGCGCATCGCCTTCGCCAACAACCGCACCGGGCACAAGGAAATCTGGGTGATGGACTACGACGGCGACGCGGTCAAGCGCCTGACCGACAACCGCTCGATCTCGCTGCTGCCGCGCTTCTCGCCCGACGGCCGCACCCTCGCCTACACGAGCTACAAGGACGGCAACCCCGATCTCTGGTTTCTCGATCTCGAGACCGGCCACTCGAAGACCTTCTCGAACGAGCAGGGCCTCAACATCGCCGGAGGCTTTTCGCCCGACGGGACGAAAATCCTGATGACCCTCTCGCGCGGCAAGAGCCCGAACCTTTTCTTGAGGGAAGTCGCCGGCTCCGCCCCGGCCGAGCGACTGACC
>JAQTNG010000319.1 GCA_028714015.1 Elusimicrobiota bacterium
GGGGAGGGGGCCGTTGAACATGACGGCGAGCGCGTACGTCCAGAAGCCCGCGGTCGCGATCGTCCCGAACGGCGCCTTGCTCAGAGCGAAGCGCGTCATGATCTCGGTGGACGCCACGTTGATGTTGTAGCGGCCCATGTAGAAGGTCGCGTAGGTGATGCCGAGCGGGACCCAGTTCATGAACCGGCGGCGGCGGTAATGGGCCGTATGGTCCGGCGCGGCGGCGGGGGGCGTCGAGGAAGCGGAGCTCATTGCGGTATTGTACCCGCTTAGCGACGGGGCTTGGAATAGGTCTTTAGTACCTCGAGCGGGGCGGCGTACGGCGAGTCCCACAGGTGGGCGTGGACCTTGGCGGCGCGCGCGGCCAGGGCCTCGTCGTGGACCACGAGCTCCAGGTTGCGCGAATCGTCGAAGTAGCCGCCTCGCCAGTTGCTGGTGCCCAGCCACAGGGTCTTTCCGTCGACGATCATGTACTTGGAGTGGGTCACGCGGGCGAAGGGGATCGGCCCCGTCTTCGCCTCGGGGACGGTGATCACGCGCGCCGAAACGTTGGGCAGCACGGCGAGGCTCTGGAGATGCTTGATCCCCGGCTCCTCCGTGGTCCAGTGCGAGACCAGGATTTTGATCTTGACGCCGCGCACGGCCGCCGCGCGCAGGGCGTTGTCGATGACGGGATAGAAGCGGGGCGGGCGGGCGTAGGTCAGAGGCAGGTATTCCAGGTTCTGAACCAGGATCTCCTCGCGCGCCTCGCCGATGACCCGGGCCAGCTCCGACTCGGAATCCCCCACTCCGACGGGATTGTGCCGCCAGGGGCTGGCGACGAGGTAGGCGCGCCCGGAGCGGTCCGCGTCGGGGCTGATCGCCTCGTTGAGAGCCGCGTCCTTCTTCTCCGTGACCTCGGGCTTGAGGCCGCGCTCGTAGACCTTCGTGTCCGCCTCCTCCCAATCGTGAGCGAAGACCTTCTGGATGTTCGCGACGACCGGAGCGTCGTTCACCGCCAGTCCCATCTCGTGGATGTGCTTGAGGCTGCGCCAATCGAAGTTCTGGCTGCCGACATAGGCCCGCGTCGAGTCCACGATGAAGAACTTGGCGTGGATGATGCCCGAGCCCTGGATGCGGGACCATTCGAGTATGCGCAGCTCGAGGCCCGGGATCGTCTTCAGGCGCGCGATGCCGTCGAGGGAGTTCTTCTCGAACTTCTTCTCGAGGAGGACGCGGATCTTCACGCCGCGCTTGGCGGCGCGCTCGAGCGCCTGGAGCGACTGCTCGAGGGGCTCGCCGGTGGAGGGGGTCACGTAGAACTGCTCGATGTCGATGGTCTTCGTCGCGGAGTCGAACATCTCGGGCCAGACGTCCTGAGCCAGCCGCATGTCGGGCTCGCTCAAGGTCGTCTCGACGGGATACGAGTACACGAGCTCGTAGCCCGGCACGGTGAAGGCCGCCCGAGCCGGAGCCGCCAACGACAGTAAAACAATCAAGAGTCGGATCATGAATCCTCCAGCATAATGTCGAGGCCTCGCAGGAGCGAGACGGCCTCGGGCAGGGAAAAGCGGGCCTTCTTGATCTTGGTGCCGAAGACGTTGATCTCGTAGGAGAAGGAGCCGCGCAGATCGGCCCCGGTCAGATCGGCCCCGAAAAATCGCGCGCCGCGCAGGTCGCAGAGCTTGAAGACGGACGAGCGCAGATCGGACTCGGAGAAGTCGGCCTCGCGCAGGCGGCAGTCGTCGAACTCGAGACGCGGGAGCTTGGCGCCGGCGAAGGCGCCGTGGTCGAGCAGGCAATGGGTGAAGGTCAGGTCGTCGAGCGCGGAGGACGCCGCCCAATTGGCGCCCCCCGCCCGGCAGTCCTTGAAGAAGACGCCCCGCAGGCGGGAGCCGGTGAATTTCGCCGCCGTGAAGTCGCAGCCCTCGAACCGGCAATCCGTAAAGCGGCTCCGGCGCAGGCTCGCGCCCGGGAAGGCGCAGTCCTTGAAGCGGCAGGCGTCGAATTCGACGTCCACGAGCTCGAGGCCCTTCGCGTCGAGCTCCTTGAACTCGGCGTCGCGGTGGACCGAGCCCGCGTTCATCAGGTCAAGAGCCTGCATCTTCCTTGGCCATCCGTCCGAAGTATTGGAGCATCGCCTGCCCGACGGCCTTCGTCACGGCCGCCTCGTCCACGCTGGATCCGAGCAGATGCGCCATCGAGGTCATGACCTCGCTCTCGAGCCTGCAGGGATGGATGAGCTTGAACGCGGCCAGGCTGTTGTTCATGTTCAGCGCGAAGCCGTGGTACGCGACGCCGCCGCGCACCGCCACCCCGATCGAGGCCAGCTTCCTGCGGCCGATCCAAAGGCCGGTGAAGCCCTTGACCGTCGTCGCCTTGACTCCGAAGGGCGCGATCGCCTCGATGAGGACCGCCTCGAGGGCGGCCAGGTACGACCGCGGCTTGAGGCCGAGGCCCGGCAGATGGAAGATCGGGTAGCCGACGAGCTGTCCGGGGCCGTGCCAGGTGAGGTCGCCGCCGCGCTCGATCCTGTGGACCGGGTAGGGCAGGGCCTTCGGCACGGCCTGCTTGGACGAGCGCCCGATCGTGTACACCTCGTGGTGCTGGCACAGGATCACGGTGTCCGGAATCTTCCCCTCGCCGCGCTCGAAGACGAGCTTGCGCTGGAGATTCCAGACCTCTTCGTACTCCTTGAGGCCCAGGTCACGGACGAGCATCGCCTAGAAGACCGGGGCTGCGCGCTTGACCGCCAGCATGTGCACGGGATGGCCGAGCGCGACCTCGCACGCCTCCGCGAACGTCTCGGTCAGGGTCGGATGCGGATGGATGGTCGCCGCCACCTGCTCGAGCGTGACGCCGACGGACACCGCGAGGCAGGCTTCTCCGATCAGGTCCGACGCGTTGGTTCCGACGAAGCCCGCGCCGAGTATGCGGTTCGTCGCCTTGTCCGCGACGACCTTGCAGAAGCCGTCGGTCTCGCGCGAGGCCATCGCGCGGCCGGAGGCGGCGAACGGGAACTTCCCGACGACGGTCGCGAATCCAGCGGCCTTGGCCTCGGAATCGGTCATGCCGACCCAGGAGATCTCGGGATCGGTGAACACGGCCCACGGCACCTGCCCGCGCGGCTCGAGCGGCTCGCCCGCGATGGACTGCGCGGCGAGTATGCCTTCGCGGCTGGCCTTGTGGGCCAGATAGGGCTGGCCGACGACGTCGCCGATCGCGTAGATGTTGTCCACGGAGGAGAGCATCTCCGTGTCCACGACGACGTGGCCGCGCTTGTCGAGCTCGACGCCGATCGTCTCGAGGCCGAGGCCCTTGGAGCGCGGCGCGCGGCCCACGGACATCAGGACCTTGTCGCAGAGGATCTTCTTCTCGCCTTCCGGAGTCTCGGCGACGAGCTCCAGCCTTTTCCCCTTCTTGGCCCAGGATTTGGCCTTCGAGGAAAGCATGACCTCGACGCCGAGCTTGGACAGATTGCGCGAGACCGGCATGACCAAATCCTTCTCGATCACCGGCAGCAGCGAGTCGGTGAACTCGACGACCGTGACCTTCGTGCCCAGCTTCGCGAAGAACGTGCCGATCTCGAGGCCGATCACGCCGCCGCCCACGACCACGAGGGCCTCGGGCGGAACCTTGAGGTCGAGGGCCTCTTTGGAGCCGAGTATGTCATGGCCGTCGATCTTGAAGCCGGGGATGGACACGATCTCGGAGCCGGTCGCGACGATCGCGTGCTTGAACTCGACCGTCTCGGTGTCGCCGTTCGCCATCGTGACGACGGCGGTGTGGGCCGTGGTGAACTGCGCCGAGCCCTGGATGTGCTCGCCCTTGTTCCCCTTGATCAGGACGCCGATGTTTTTGACGAAGCCGCCGACCATCTGGTCCTTCCAGGCCACGACCTTGGTCCAGTCGAGCTGGTGCTTGGGGTCGTCGAAGCCGGCGTCCTTGGACTTCTTGGACTTGTGGGCGTGGCCCGCGGCGGCGATCAGCGCCTTCGACGGGATGCAGCCGTAGTTGAGGCACTCGCCGCCGAGCTTGTCGCGGTCCACGAGGAGGACCTTCTTTCCGAGCTGGCCGGCCTTGATGGCGGCCACGTAGCCGCCGGGCCCGCCGCCGATGATGAGAACGTCGGTTTGGATCGCCATGGTCGCCTCGTTAGAGAAGGGTTTGGGGATTTTCCAGATGCTTGATGATCGTGTTCGTGAAGCTCGCGGCGTCGGCGCCGTCCACGACGCGGTGGTCGAAGGAGAGCACCAGGTTCATCGTATCTCGTGCAACGATCTTGCCGTCGCGCACGACGGGCCGCTTGGCCAGCTTCATGAGGCCGAGTATGGCGACCTCGGGGTGGTTGACGATCGGAGTGGCGAAGAGCCCCCCGATGGGTCCGATGTTGGTGATGGTGACGGTGCCGTCCTGGAGAGCGGAGACCTCGATCGTCTTGGCCCGCACCTTTTCCGCGAGGGAGGAGATCGCGGCGGCCAGCGCCCAGACGTCCTTCTCCTGCGCCGACTTGATGTTGGGCACGACGAGGCCCTGCGGCGCGGCGACGGCGATGCCGATGTTGTGGCGGCGCTTGACGACGATCTCTCCGGCCGCCTCGTCCAAGGA
>JAQTNG010000320.1 GCA_028714015.1 Elusimicrobiota bacterium
GACCGGGTTCCTCGCCTGCGGCTTCTCGGTGTGGTATCTCGTCCTGCGGGTGCCCGAGGACAAGCGCGGGCCGCTGGCGCTCACCGTCGAGCGCATCGCCAGCCGCGACTACGTGTACCTGATCCTGGCGCTCACCGCGATCGGCCGCCTGGACTGGTTCGTCTGGGCGGCGGCGGTGGGCTCCCACCTGTTCAACGCCTTCCTGTGGCTGCAGGCGCGCCGCGTCGTCGCGGCCGCGGAACTGACGCGCCCTTAAGCACGAAGGTCCCCCTTCGGCCTAGGCCTCATTCCCCGCGGCGCCTGGGACCAAGGACCCTTATGGGCGCTCGACCTGTATTACTAAAGTTCGCGTGTCGTTGATCGCGCGAGACTCCGCAGGTTGAGGTTTCATCCATGAAGAGCGCAGTCCTGATTTTCCTTCTGGCCCCCGCGTCGGCCTTCGCCGGCACCGTGGCCCGCTTCGGCGGTTTGCCGGGCGCCGTCGTCGCTCCGATCCAGCTGCAGGCCCCGGTCATGAACGGGGCTCCTTCGCTGATGTCCCTGACGGCCCCGGCGCTTTCCCCAAGCCTTTCCCTCTCGGCCCCGACGCTCGCCGCTCCGGCGGCCCCGGCCGTCGCCGCGCCGGTCGTCGCCAAGGCCCTCGTGCCCGCGGCGCTGAACGCCGCCGCCCCCGCCGCCGCGCTGCCTCAGGCCCTCGCTCGCGCCCGGGCCATGGCCGCCGCGGCGACGCACGACGGTCCCAACGCCTCGGGCCCGGCGCGGACGCCCAACGATCGGTCCGACGGCAGCCGCATGTTCGACGGAGCCGGGAACAACCAGACCGGCGCCCAGCTCGTCGACCCCAACTTCGGGCCGTACCGCCGTCTCTACGGCAGCGAGCAGGACAAGCTCAATGCCACCTTGCGCTACGGCGCCAACGGGTCCCCGGTGTTCGCGGCGCTCAACGGCGAGTTCCAGAACCAGGGCGGGTATTACCTCCTCGACGGCGACCCGAACGCCAAGTACATGGCCGCCGCCGCCGTGGACCAAAACCGCCGGCCGGTCATCGTCCTGACCTACGACCTGCTCAACCGCTACAACGGACGCTCCGAAGACGTCTACCGCGGCGCGCCGTGGGAGTTCATCGCCTCGGTGATCGCCCGCGAGCAGGTCTTCTACAACGCCTGGTACGCCGCCATCCCCGCCTCCGCCGAAAAGCTGGCCGTTTCCTTTATGAACATGACGCGCGTGTTCGTCGACCTGACCAACGGCACCTCCCGCTCGTGGGCCACCGACAAGGACTACCAGGCCGTCTCCGGCGACCGCTCGACCTACACTCAGTGGAACTGGTTCGAGACTCTCGTCGCCGCCTCCCGCGCCGCGGCGCAGGGCGTGGGCACCAACGCCGGCCACCTCATCGACAGCAAGTTCTTCTCCTGGGTCCGCGACTGGACCGCGCCCCAGGACAAGGCGTCCGTCCCCGCCTTCCAGTACTCCCTCTGGGAGCAGTACGACGGAAAGTACTACCGTCCCGGCGACGCGAAGAACGGCCAGCCCCTGCCGCCGGGCGCTCCCCGCATCGACAAGGCGACCTACGACCGCGCAGCGCAGACCGCCTACGGCTCCGACGGCAAGGGCAGCGCTCAAAACGGCGGGCTGGATTCCCAGAGCGCGTACGGCTGGATCATTCAGTGGCTTAAGGACCGTTTCGAGATCTGACGTTCATAGACAGGAGACACCATGAGAACCGTTAGCCCGATTCTGCTGTTCGTCCTGGCTCTGGCCCCGCTGAGGGCCGCGGAGCCGGCCCTGACCGCTCCGAAGGCCTGCGAGGCTCTCGAGGCTCAGGCGCTCAAGCTGACCGCCGAAAAAGTCCGCTGCGAAGCCGGCCCCGAGGGGCTGATCCTGCGGGACATTTCCCCCGCGGGCCTGAAGGCGCTGCAGAAGGACCTGATCGTCGAGAGGCGCTACCTCGGCCACCTGGTCGTGCTCGAGAACGCTCAGACGCCCGCCGGCCCTTCCCCGGTCATCGCCGCGATGATGGCGATCCAGATCAAGGCCGCCGAAGCGCGCCTTCAGGACTCGCCGGCCGCGGCGCAGGCCTCCGTCGTGAACTTCGACAACAGCGTCACCCGGATGAATCGGGCCGAAGGCAAGGATGCTCTCGCGTCGGGCGCTCAAAGCGAGACGCTCGCGGACGCCGTCGCGGACATCCCGCTGGTCAAGGCCGACATGGCCTCCGGCAAAAACGCCAAGTTCGTCCTGGTTCAGCAGGGCCCGCCCGGCAGCGGCGGCGGACCTCCCGGCAGCGGCAACGGTCCTCCCGGCAGCGGCCGCGATCCCGGGGCGCGAGATCCTCAGCAGCAGGACCCGCATCGCGGCGGGCCTCCCGGCAGCGGCGGCCGCGATCCTCAGCGCGGCGGGCCCCCCGGCAGCGGCAATCCCCCGGGCGGTCAGAACCCTCCCGGCGGCAGCACGCCGCCCTCCCGGCCGGCTCCGGTCTGGCGCAGCAACTTCCCGGCGCCGGCGCCGAACTGGTGGAACACCGACTTCAACGGCTACGACTGGTGGACGGGCCTTCCCAACGGCTACGACCGGTCCTACCGCGACGAGAGCAACCCCGACTCCTTGTATATCTACAGCGGCTGGTACCGCTGGCGGGACGTCTTCGTCACGAACTGGGAGCGGACGGAAGACGCCGCCGCGATCCGGCGCACGCCGGCCAACCAGGGGCAGATCCAATCGGTCTCCTTGACCAGCCAGGTCTACCGCGAAGCCAAGGAGTGCTACTACCAGGCCGTGTACCGCTACGACTGGGTTCAGGGCGGCTTCTACGGCTCGCATTGGGAAGAGCACTTCGACCGCTACAAGGCGCGCTGCATCCGCCTTCCCCGCGATTACGGGCAGCCCCGGGTCTACACGTCCCACGTCTCGTTCGACATGGGCATGGTCTCGGGCCAGGATCTGCCGTGGGAATCCGACGTCATCCGCATCACTTATGACGGCACGGGGACTCCGCGCTACGACTTCTCGGGCGCGGCGTACAGCTACTCACCCCGGCTCGACGGCCAGCGCCAGGGCAGCGAGAGCGTGACTCTCATCGCCGGCGCCAAGGTCCTTCGCGCTCCCGAGTCGGACAAGGTGCAGGCCTTCCTCCGGAACAACGGCGGGAAGATCGAGTTCGTGATCAACGACGACCGGGCCGACTACTACCGGGGCGAGACCCTCCGGGTCAACGCGCGGGTCGTGCGCCGCGTCGTCATCAAGGTGAAGGGCATGCTCTGGGGCTGGAACGAGAAGAACGTCGACTCGCTCATCCTCAGCTCGCCGGTGGACGTCGTGGTGGGCCCGAGCAACCCCCAGGGCGTCACGGACCTGACGGGAGCGGCCAGCGCGCCGAAGCCCGCCAACGCCGTGCGCTCGATCGTGTTCATCGAGTCCTGGGAGTTCGTGCGCGTCAACAGCCGGATCAGCACCGGCGCGGTGATACGCAAGGGCCAGGGCAACGCCATCGCCAACTAGGGTCGCATAAAAGCAGAGGGGCGGGGAGACGGGCGGCGAAAGGCCGCCCCTTCCCCGCCCCTTTTTGTTTTATCGCAACCGGAGGAACTGTTTCCAGGAAACAGTTGAAAGTCCTCGTCAGTCCAGGCCCCAGGACCGGCGCGCCTCGGCCGCCTCGTCCTCCGAGCGCACCTTCTTGAACTTCGCGGGGCGGCCCTTCACGCGGGCCTCGCACTGCGCCCACGTCGCGTGGCGCTGGATTTCCCCGTCGAGATAGCTGATGTAGGAGACGGGCCGCGTGTCGGCGGCCTTGCGGTCCTTGGGACGCACGGGAATGGCCTTCGCCTCGGACGGCAGGAGCGAGCCGTACGGGTACTCCAGCAGCGGACCGTCGTAGAGCTCGACGCGCTGGCGCTTGGCGAATCCGACCGCGATGACGTCGCAGCGCTCGTTGGCGTCGTGGCCGGAGTGGCCCTTCACCCACCGCCACTCGACGCCGCCCTTGCCGCGCGCGGCGACCGCCGCCTCGAGCGCCCGCCACAGGTCCTCGTTCTTGACCGGCTCGCCGGCGGCGGTCGTCCAGCCGCGGCGCTTCCAGCCTATGATCCACTTCGTGATGCCCTCGATGACGTAGGTCGAGTCGCTGTGGATCAGAGCCAACCCGGGCATGCCCGCCACCGCGCGCAGGCTCGCGATGACGCCGCCGAGCTCCATGCGGTTGTTCGTCGTCGGCTCCTCGCGGCCCGCGAGCTCGATGACGCGGCCGTCGGGCGTGACGATGATGGCCCCCCAGCCGCCGGGGCCGGGGTTGCCGGAGCAGGCGCCGTCGGTGAAGATTGAGATCATGAGGCAAATGGTAGGATTTCCACCCAATGGCAGTCACCTGGTTGTGGGCCGCCTTCATCGCGACCATGGGCGTCATGCTCATGCTCGACCTGGGCGTTTTCCAGAAGAAAGCGCACGTCATGAGGGTGCGCGAGGCCGCGATCATGGTCGGCGTCTGGTGGACGCTGGCCGCCCTCTTCGCCCTCGCGGTTTACTTCGTCTACGGCCACGACAAGGCCTTCCAATTCGTCTCGGCGTACAT
>JAQTNG010000321.1 GCA_028714015.1 Elusimicrobiota bacterium
CCTCGATGAAGTAGACGCCGGGCTCCATCGTGATGACGAAGCCGGGCTCGAGCTTCGCGACGAAGCGGACCGGGACCTTGGTCGGATTGGGCAGGACGCGCTTCTTGCCGCCGGTCACGTCGTGCACGTCGAGGCCGAGCATGTGGGTGAGGCCGTGAGGGTAGAACAGGCGCACCGCCCCGCCGTCGATGAGGCCGTCGGTCTCGCCCTTGAGGAGGCCCAGGGACTTGAGGCCCTCGGCGATGACGCGCATCGAGTGCACGTGCAGGTCGGCCGAGATGATGCCGGGGCGCGCCTTCGCGATGCACGATTTTTGCGCTTCCAGCACGACCGAGTAGATGTCGCGCTGGCGGCGCGTGAACTTGCCGTTGATCGGATAGGTGCGGGTGATGTCCGCCGCGTAGCCGCCGAGCTCGGCGCCCGCGTCGATCAGGAGCAGGTCTCCGGACTTGAGCGGGGCGTCGTTCTTGCGGTAGTGCAGCACGGCGCTGTTGACGCCGGCGGCGACGATCGACGGATAGGCGAGGTGCTTGAGGCCGGCCTTCACGCACGCGGCGTCGAAGAGAGCCTGCAGCTCGTACTCGCGCAGGCCGGGCTTCGTCGCCTTCATCACGGCGAGGTGGGCCGCGGCGCTGACCGCGTTCGCGCGGCGCATGAGATCGAGCTCGCCTTCGGTCTTCACGGCGCGCAGCTCGTCGAGCGCGTCGCGCAGCTTGGCGGGCGCGACGGCGCGGCGGCCCTTCAGGACCTTCTTGAGCTCGTCGGCGTACATGACGCGGTCCACGCCGAACAGCTTCTTCGCCTCGGCCGGGCTCGGGACATGCCCTTCCCATACGCGGTGGTGGGCGTCGACGCGCGGCACGAGCAAGGTCTCGCGCGCGCCGTCGAGCACGAGGTGGCAGCCGGGCTCCTCGACGCCGGTGGCATAAAGGAAATCCGAGTTCTGCCGAAACGGGTATTCGACGTCGAAATTGCGAGGCACGGGCTTGCCGCCCTGGAGGTGGACGAGGCCCTGGCCCGACAGGCGTTTGGCGAGTCGGCGGCGAAGCGCGCGATAATGGCTCATCCGGGGATTATACATTGCGCGGGCGGCATTTGCGCAACGGGGCCCGGGCATGCTAGACTGTTTATGAAAGCCGCCACCCCTCACCCTTGTACGGCATCTCGGGCGGCTTTCATCGGGGCGCGCGCCGCGAGGCGCGCGCCCCGCGATTTTTGACCGTAGGACCAATGGCGTGAACGGCCTGGGACCTTCGCCTTTGGCGGCATCTCTCTCCCGTTGTTATAATTGAACTCATGAAATTCCAACCGATCGCCGCACTCATCGTTTGCGCAGCCCTGGTTTCCCCCAGCGCGGCTCAGACGCGCGTGGCGATAGGAATGACGGGCGGATCTTCCGGGATTTCGATGGTTCCGACGCTCGGCGGCATGACCTCGCCTCTCGCCCCCTCCCTTAACAGCGCGCTCTCGGCGCCGTCGATAAGCAATAATCTTTTCGTCGCTCCCGCGCCGTCGCTGCGCGTCTCCGCCGTTCCCGCGTCGGCGTTGCCGCTCCCCGTTCTCCCCGCGGCCGCCATCTCGTCCATCGTTCCGGCGGCCGCGAAAGCCGTCGCGCCGCTCGCGTTAAACGGCATGAAGCCCGTCGCTCAGCCCAGTAACGAGTCCTCTTCCGTTTCCGCCGTTAAGATCCGTACCGACAGCGAGCAGTTCTGGTCCGGCTCTGCCGCGAAAGACGGTCTCGACGATTCCGTCCCCGTGGTCGTCCCCGCCGCGAAGACGCCGTCGTTCCTCGCGCGCGGCGCCGCCGTCCTGGCCCCCGCCGCCGCCCTTCCGTCGCTCCCTCACTGGGCCGCCGCCGCCGCGCCGTACGCCGAAGGCGCGGCCGTTCTGGGCGTCGCGTACGCCCTGACGCGCGCCTCGCGCTGGATCATCACCAAGCTCGCCGCCCGCTTCGCCTGGGAAAAGAACACCGTCGTCCTGGCCCGCTTCGTTTCCAACGTCGTGGTGTGGACGGCCGGCGTCGGCGTCGGCCTGGCCGCGCTCGGCGTGTCCGGCACGGCCCTGCTGGCCACCTTCGGCGCGGGCGGCACCGCGATGGCTCTCGCCGTCACTCTGGCGGTCCGCGACGTGGCCGGCAACCTGTTCCACGGCGTGCATTTCCTCCTGACCCGCCCGTTCACCGTCGGCGACAAGGTCACGATCGGCAAGACGACCGGAGTCGTTCACGACCTGACCTTGCGCTACCTCGTCCTCCAGGACGAGACCGGCGGCTTCGTGCTTTATACCTACAACAACATTTCCGCCGCCGCCGTGAAGCTGTACGGCGAGTACCAGACCAAGGAGGTCCGCCTGCGGCTGGGCAGGCCCGCCTTCCCGCGCGGCCTGCTGCGCGCCCTGCGCGACGCGGCCTCACCCACGCTCTGGAAGCCGATTCTGTTTTCCCTCCTCGCGATAGCCGCTTTGTCGTTCTTCCCGATCCTCCCCGTGGTTCTCAAGGGGACCTCGGTGTCGTGGCTGGCCGTCGTCCTCCCCTATCTCAAGGCGGGCGTCGTCGCCTTCCTGACGAGCTCGCTGTCGCGCTCGATCAAGGCGGGCCTCGAGCGCCTGGCCTCGCGGTACGGCTGGGCTCGCCCCGTGACGTCCGTGGCCAAGCTGGGCGCGGCGGTGCTGACGTGGCTCATCGGCGGCTCCTTCCTCCTGAACGTCGTCGGCGTGTCGTGGGCCTGGGTCGCCGGCACGCTCTCCCTGTCGACCGTGCTCGTCAGCATCGCCGTCAACGACTACGTCAGCGCGGTCTTCCAGGGCGCGATCGTGCTCGCGCTCAAGCCCTTCCAGATCGGCGACCGCGTGACCATCGGCGAGAACGCCGGCACCGTCGTCGACATCACCTTGCAGTACGTCGTGCTGAAGCTCGACGGTGAGAGCTTCATGCTCATCCCCCATTCCGTGGTCAAGGACTCGCCGATCGTCACCCCGCGCGAGTACGGCCAGCGACGGAAATAGAACCAAAGGAAACAGAATGACCTCACCCCGCAGAGAAGACGTCCGCAACATCGCCATCATCGCCCACGTCGACCATGGCAAAACCACGCTCGTCGACGCCCTCCTCAAGGCCTCCGGCGAATTCAACGTGAAAGCCGACGCGGCGCAGGAGCAGGTCCTCGACTCCAACGACCTCGAGCGCGAGCGCGGCATCACCATTTTGGCCAAGAACACCTCGATCATGTACGGAGACAAGACGATCAACATCGTCGACACCCCCGGCCACGCCGACTTCGGCTCCGAGGTCGAGCGCATCCTCAAGATGGTCGACGGCGCGCTGCTGATCGTCGACGCGGTCGAGGGCCCGATGCCCCAGACCCGCTTCGTGCTGCGCAAGGCGCTGGCCCTCGGCCTGCACCCGATCGTGGTCATCAACAAGATGGACCGCCCCCACATCCGCCCGCAGGAGGCGCTCAACAAGGTGTTCGACCTGTTCATCGACCTCGGCGCCACCGATCCGCAGATGGATTTCGCGGTCGTCTACGCCGCCGGCAAGATGGGCTGGTCGAGCCATGACGTGACCACCGTCGGCACGGACATGAAGCCGCTGCTCGATACGATCATCAAGTCGGTGCCCGGCCCGCAGGTGGATCCGGCCAAGCCGCTTCAGATGCTCGTGACCATGCTCGACTACAGCGCCTACCTCGGAAAGATCGGCATCGGCCGCATGCAGAACGGCAAGATCGCCAAGAACGAGTCCGTCGTCCTCATCAAAGGCGAGGACGGCAGGCTGATCCCCGGCAAGGTCACGATGCTCCAGATGTACCAGGGCCTCAAGCGCCGGGATGTCGAGAACGCCCAGGCCGGCGACATCGTCGCCATCGCGGGCCTGGAGACGATCAACGTCGGGGACACCGTTTCCGACGTGGCCAACCCGATCGCCCTTCCGCCTCTCGAGATCGACGAGCCGACCCTGTCCATGGAGTTCATGGTCAACAACAGCCCGTTCTCGGGCCGTGAAGGCAAGCTCGTCACCTCGCGGCACCTTCGGGAGAGGCTTCTCAAGGAGCAGCAGATCAACGTGGGACTCAAGATCGAGCAGCTCCCCGGCGAGGGCCATTTCCAGGTTTCCGGCCGCGGCGAGCTTCATCTCTCGATCCTCATCGAGACGATGCGCCGCGAGGGCTTCGAGCTCGCCGTCTCCCGTCCCCAGGTCATCTTCCGCGAGATCAAGGGCGTGATGAGCGAGCCGATGGAAAACCTCGTCATCGACGCGCCCTCCATGTACCAGGGCGCGATCATCGAGTCGCTCGGCCGCCGACTGGGCCAGCTCCAGAACATGGCCCCCGAGGGCGCCAACCGCACGCGCCTCGAGTACTCGATCTCCTCGCGAGGACTCATGGGATTTAAGACCGAGCTCATGGCCATGACGAAGGGCACGGGCATGATGCACCACAGCTTCAACGGCTACGGTAAGAAAGGCAACGAGCCGCCGCCCCGCGTCAACGGGGTGCTCATCTCGATGGCGCTCGGCACGACGACCGGCTATGCGCTCT
>JAQTNG010000322.1 GCA_028714015.1 Elusimicrobiota bacterium
CGGCCGGGCGCGAGCGCCGCCGCGGCGCGCTCGAGCAAAGCCGCGGCCCGCTCGGCGTCGGCGCCGGAAACGCTCGTCGCCTCGGCGCGCTCCAGCGTGAGGCGCGTCGCCGGCGCGTCGATGGAGAGGCCGAGCCCGCCGAACTTGCGTCCGAGCGCGCCATTCATGTCGAGAAAGCCGAGGTGCAGTCTCGCGGCCGCGGCGACGCTCACTCTGGTCGGCATGGGGCCTCGTTTTCAGACTTCGTGCGGATTTTCCGCTATATCTCGCTTCCCGGCGCGCGCCGGCAACCCGAGGGGGCGGGCGCGGTTCGAAATGGCCGAGTAAGGCGCCGCGCGTGCGAAGGCAAGAGGCGCGCCCGCCCGCGCCGAATGGAGGAGGGATCGCCATGGCGAAAGAGGAGCGCGTCTACACGGCCGAGGAGGTCACGAGCCGCCTTTCCGCCGAGCTGCCGCACTGGCGGCTCGAGAACGGCTGGATCCGCCGCAAATACAAGACGCATGGGTGGAAGGGCACGTTGATGGTCGTCAACACGATCGGCCATCTCTCCGAGGCGGCCTGGCACCATCCGGACATCACTCTGTCCTACGCCTGGCTCGAGGTGCGGCTGATGACGCATACGGCGAAAGGCATTACCGACAAGGACTTCGAGCTCGCCCGCAAGATCGAGGAGGTCGTCGGCTGGCGGCCCGGCCAGGAGGGCGGCGCGCTCGAGGGAACGCCCGAGAGCGACCAGCGCTTCGCCTATATCAAATACGACTAGCGATCTGTCTACGCCCCCTTTCCAGCCCTCCCCCGCTGCGCGGGAGAGGGAGCAGATTCGGCGCTTCAAACAAGGCTCGCGCAACGTCGACGCCCCCTCTCCCGCTCAGCGGGGGAGGGTGAGGGAGGGGGCCTTCGGGCCTCGATTCGGATGACGCAGACCGCTAGAGCGAATCTTCAGGCCCGCTCTCATCGTTCAGGCGGTTCATCTTCGGAGAAAGATGTGACGACGACAGAGACGTCGCGCGAGCGATTCTTTTCGCTCATCGGAACGCGGCCCGTCATCATGGGCATCGTGAATGTGACGCCCGATTCCTTTTCCGACGGCGGGCGCTTCCTCGCCCCGCAGGCGGCGCTGACGCAGGCGCGGACCCTCGTCGAAGGCGGCGCCGACATCGTCGACGTCGGCGCCGAATCGACCCGGCCCGGCCATACGCCGCTCGGCGCGGAGGAGGAATGGGCGCGGCTCGAGCCCATGCTCGCCGCCCTCGTCGCCGATTGCGGCGTCCCGGTCTCGATCGACACCTACAAGGCGCGGACGGCGCGGCGGGCGCTCGCCGCGGGCGTCGCGCTGGTCAACGACATTTGGGGCCTGCAGCGCGATCCCGACATGGCGCCTGCGATCGCCGAGGCGGGAGCGGGCGTCGTCGTGATGCACAATCGCGAGACCGTCGAGGAGGGCGTCGACATCGTCGACGACATGCGCCGCTTCTTCGAGCGCTCGCTCGCCATCGCCGAAGCGGCGGGCGTGCCGAAGGACCGCATCCTGCTCGATCCGGGGGTCGGCTTCGGCAAGACGCGCGAGCAGGATTTCGCGGCCCTGCGGGCCGTGCCCGAGCTGCTCGGCCTCGGCCAGCCGCTGCTGATCGGCGTCTCGCGCAAGCGCCTGTTCGGCGCTCTGCTGGGCGCGGAGGTGGACGCTCGGCTCATCGCCACCATCGCCGCCAATCTCATCGCGGCGGGCCAGGGAGCGCATGTGTTCCGCGTGCATGACGCGGCCGAGCACCGCGCCGCCTTCGCCGTGCTGGAAACGTTGCGGCGCCGTCCGCAGGAGGGGAAATGAACGACTTGACCCGCGTCGGCTTCGGATTCGGCAGCAATCTCGGCGACAAGCCGGCCAATATCGGGGAGGCGATTCGGCTCGTCGGCGCGCGCGGGGTCGCGACGCTCGACGCGGTCTCGCGCATCTATCGCACGCCGCCCTGGGGCGATCTCGATCAAGGCGACTTCGCCAACGCCTGCGCGCTCGGCTGGACGCGGCTCTCGCCCTATGAGCTGCTGGCGGCGGTCAAGACTATCGAGGCCGATATGGGCCGCACGCCCACGCGCCGCTGGGGGCCGAGATTGATCGACGTCGATATTCTGTTCCTCGGCGACCACACGCTCGACGACCCGGAGCTGACCCTGCCGCACAAGGAGCTGTTCGCGCGCGCCTTCGTTCTGAGGCCGCTGGCGGAGATCGGGCCCGATCTGCGGCTCGATGGAGCGAGCGTCGCGGAGGCCGCCGAGCAGGTCGCCGATGACGGGATTGCGCCTTGGGACGACTGAAAGGGGCGCAGCCTGAGCCACAGCGCCGCAGCCTAAATGGGTAGTTGTATCATCCTTCTGGGCAGTGCGCGCGCCGAGGTCTGAACGCAGGGTTTGTTTGACGTAATATCAATAAGATATGAATATATAGACAAAATCTATCATTCGCGATTCGGGTAGGCTATACCTCGACGTGCGGCCTCTTGACGCCATCTGATCGGCAGACGAATAACCACTCATCAGATAGTCACAACCAACCCGTTTAGATATTGTCATCGAGGTCTTGTACGGAAATGGTTGCGGCTCGCCGAACGAGGATGCACGGCGGGAGGCGCCGGCGGGAGCCGGAGGCGTTTCGTCATTGGGAAAATCGTTCAGCGCGGCGGCTTTGGGGACTTCGTCTTCGATAAAGAAGAACAGCTCGGCTTGCAGGCGGCGCGCCCGCGGGACCGGGAGGACGGGAGATGGAAAGACGCGTCGGCGACGGCGCGCGCAATTCACGCACCGGCGAGACGAAGGCGTTTTCCCGCAGGGAGGGGGGAACGCGAGGGGCCGCCTCGACATCCCTGGGAGCACTTAGGAGGATAGAGATGAGCGTAACTACAGAGACATCAGCCGGCGCAGCCGCCGGCTCGGACGCCATCGTGGACCTGAAGGGCATGTGGATCGGGATCACGGTGCTCAACGTTTTCTATCTGTTCATTCGTGTCTATGAGCAGATCTTCGGCTGGCGCGCGGGCCTCGACTCGTTCGCTCCGGAGTTCCAGACCTACTGGCTGACGATGCTGTGGACGGAGATTCCGCTGGAGCTCGTGGCCGGTCTCGGTCTCGCCGGCTATCTGTGGAAGACCCGCGATCGCAACGTCGACGCGGTGACGCCGCGCGAGGAGCTGCGCCGCCATGTCGTTCTGCTGCAGTGGCTGACGGTCTACTCTGTGGCGATCTACTGGGGCGCGTCGTTCTTCACGGAGCAGGACGGCACCTGGCACATGACGGTGATTCGCGACACGGACTTCACGCCGTCGCACATCATCGAGTTCTATCTGAGCTATCCGATCTACTCGATCTTCGGCGTCGGCTCGTTCTTCTACGCCAAGACGCGCCTGCCGTATTTCGCGCATGGCTACTCGCTGGCGTTCCTGATCGTCGCCATCGGCCCGTTCATGATCATCCCGAACGTCGGCCTGAACGAGTGGGGCCACACCTTCTGGTTCATGGAAGAGCTGTTCGTGGCTCCGCTGCATTGGGGCTTCGTGTTCTTCGGCTGGATGGCGCTCGGCGTGTTCGGCGTGGTCCTGCAGATCCTGGGCGGCGTGAAGCGCCTGCTCGGCAAGGACGGCGTCGCGGCGCTGATCGGCTGATAGCGGCCTGACGAAGAGGCCGCCCGCGCATTGGCGCGGACGGCCGCCTCCGGCGAACGAATTTTCCGAATGCTCCTGGAACGAAGGCTTCGTCCGGACGGCCGCATGGCGGCGGTTCGGGCGGGGTTTCGGGAGGGGGCGGCGGAGAAGGAGGGGTCGAGGCGTATTTCACAAGGACAATCCGGCGCGAGAGAGCCGGAGACAGGTCTCGAAACGCCGGCGTCGAGGCGCCGGACGGAAAGACACCAAGGAGAAGAGTGATGTCTACATCGAAGAGCGGGGGGGCTATCGGGCCTTTCCATTCCGTCGCCGAAGCGGCGGGATGCGTCAAGACCTCCGATTGGCTGATTCTGACGCTGCTGTTTCTGGCAGTGCTGGGCGGCTATCACATTCACTTCATGCTGACGGCCGGCGACTGGGACTTCTGGGTCGACTGGAAAGACCGTCGTATGTGGCCGACGGTCATCCCGATCCTGGGCGTGACCTTCGCGGCGGCGGCGCAGGCGTTCTTCTGGGAGAACTTCCGCCTGCCGTTCGGCGCGACCTTCGCGGTTCTCGGTCTGCTCATCGGCGAGTGGATCAACCGTTACGTGAACTTCTGGGGCTGGACCTACTTCCCGATCAGCCTGGTGTTCCCGTCGGCTCTGATCGTTCCGGCTCTGTGGCTGGACATCATCATGCTGCTGTCGGGCTCCTATGTGATCACGGCGGTTGTGGGCTCGCTGGGCTGGGGTCTGCTGTTCTATCCGAACAACTGGCCGGCGATCGCCGCCTTCCACCAGGCGACCGAGCAGCATGGTCAGCTGATGACGCTGGCCGATCTGATCGGCTTCCACTTCGTCCGCACCTCGATGCCGGAATACATCCGCATGGTCGAGCGCG
>JAQTNG010000323.1 GCA_028714015.1 Elusimicrobiota bacterium
TTCGTCGCGAAGCTCGAGCCCGGCTTCGTCATCACGATGGAGCCCGGCGTCTACTTCATCGAGGCCCTGCTCAAGGATCCGGTCCTGCGCAAGAAGCACAAGGGCTCGGTGAACTTCGCGCTGGCCGACTCGTTCCTCGATTTCGGCGGCATCCGCATCGAGGACGACATCGTGATCCGCGACGGCGCCGCCGAGAACCTCACCCGCGTTCCCAAGGAGATCGAAGCCGTCGAGGCCGCCTGTGCGGGCTGACCTGCTGCTGGCGCTGCTGCTCGCGGCGCCGGCCCTCCGGGCGGGGGACCTCGGCTCCGAGCTGACGTTCGCGCGCCGGCGCGGCGTGGAATTCCAGGTCTTCGCCGGCTCCGGCCCCCGCGTCGTGTACGACAGCGGCCCCAGCGACGTGCCGGACGGCGACTGGGACACCTTGCTGATCCAGGGCGAGATGCCCGACCCGTCCCTCCGATTCGCGGCCTCGCGTCCCGGCGCGGCCGAGGTCTGGGTGGAGCTTCAGATCCACCGCTTCCCCAACGGCCGCTTCTGGGCCAAGGGCCGATTCCGGAAGGGCGCGGGCGGCCTGCGCCTGCGCGCGGTGGACGACGGCGCCAAGACGGACCACGAGGTGGCGCTCTACGGCGCCGAGGTGTTCGCCGAAGGCCCGGACGTTTCGACGACTCCCGCGGCCCCCTCGAGAGGTCCGATGGACCCCGGCGCGGTTTCGCCTCCCGTCCACGGGCGGGCCGAGTGGAGGGCGCTGCCGCCGACGAATCCGCTCTCGCCCGATCCTCTTCCCTGGCGCATCACCTTGCACCACTCCGACGGGCGCTACACGACGAGCCTCGCGGACAGCCTCGATGAGACGCGCTTCATCCAGGACTTCCACCAGAACGGCCGCAAATGGAGCGACATCGCCTACCATTTCGTCGTCGATCCCCTCGGGAACATCATCGAAGGAAGGCCTCTGGAAACGCTCGGCGCGCACACCCTCAACAACAACGAGGGCAACGTCGGCATCGTCCTGCTCGGCGCCTATCACGCGCCCAAGAACGACAAGCCGACCGCGGCCCAGCTCGCGGCGGTCGGGACGCTCGGCCGGTACCTCGTGAGGCGCTTCGGCATCGATCCGGCCTCGCTGAAGGGCCACAGGGACTACAAGCAGACCGACTGCCCCGGAGACCTCGCCTACACGACGCTGGCCGAATTGCGGCGCGCGTTCGGGAGCGATCCGGCGCCCGCGCACCCGGCCCGGAAAAAACGGATGGTCGCGGCGGCGCCGACCGAGCCGTATGGCGAGGGAGTGTCCCTTCCACTCTCCGGTGGAGAGGGACCGGATTGGGATCAGCGCGCCAGAAACAGCGCGGCCAGCCCCAGCGCCACGCGGTAATACGCGTAGGGCTTGAGCCCGCCTTTGGGCAGGAAGCGGATGAACGCCTTGACGGCGGCAAATCCGGTCACCGCCGAGACCGCTATTCCCAGAAGAAAGGTCCCGTTCACGTCCGCGACCCCGAGATGCCGGAGCTTGAGCACCGCCGCGCCCGCGACGATCGGCGTAGCCAGCAGGAACGAGAGCTCCGCGGCCTCCGGCGCCGTCACGCCCAGAAGCAGCGCGGCGCTGATCGTCGCACCCGAGCGCGACACGCCGGGCATCACGGCCAAGGCCTGCGCGGCGCCGATAAGGAGAATGCTCCGGACTCCCGCGGCGCGCCAGGTCGTCTTCTGAGCCGCGCTCCGCTGGGCCCACACCATGACGGCGCTGAACGCGATCAGGCAGGCGCCGATGCGGCGCGGATCGCGAAACGCCTCCTCGGCGGACTTCTCGAACAGCAAGCCGACGACGACCGCCGGAAGCGTGGCGAGGACGAGCAGCCCCAGCTTGCGGCCCTCTTCGCCCCGCGGGTCGCGCGCCGCGCCGAGCAGCAGCGTCGTCCAGATGTCGCGATAATAGAGCAGAATCGCGAGAAAGGTCCCGAGATGCAGGGCCACGTCGAAGGTCAGGCCCGGATCGGGGAAGGAGAAGAAGCGCGGGGCGAGCGCGAGATGGGCCGAGCTCGAGACCGGGAGGAATTCGGTCAGGCCCTGGATCGCGCCGAGCAGCGCGGATTGCGCGACGGTCATGACGGCCTCATTCGGGGGCCACCTTCGGAACCAGCGCCATGTCGCGGCGCACGGGCTTGCCCACGGTGCCGATCCAGGGGAGGCTGCGCGCGCCCGCCTGCATCAGGAACTTCCGCTGCTCGAGGTCGGCCTTGCGCACCGAGCTCGTCGAGTCGAGCTCGTCGATGTGCTTGCCCGAATAATCGTCGTGCACGATGCGCAGGGTGTAGCCCTCCGCGGGGCCGGCCTTCATCGACGCGCGGTAATGGCCGCCCTCGCCCGCCTCGACGGACGCGACCTCGTTGTCCTCCGCGTCGACGAAGATGAGGCGCACGCCGTACACGCCGCGCGTCGAGAGGAGGTCGTAGACGGTGCCCTCGAACACCCATTGCGGGCCCGCGGGCTTCTTCGGGGCGGCGGCCGGGGCGGGAGGCTTGGGCTTCGCGACGGGCGCGGGCGCGACGGGCTTCGGCCGCGCGGTCTGCGCGAACGTCGCCGTGGCGCGCTCCGGATCCGCCTTCGGCCGCTCGACGGGCGCGGGCGCGGGCGGCGGCGCCGCCGGCGCGGGGGGAGGTCCCGCCTTCGGCGCGTCGATCGGCGACGATTCGACGGCTCCGGGCTTCGGGGGCTCGAGCGGCCTGCCGACGGCGGGGGCCGGGAGGCTCGTCGGAGCCGGCGCATCGCTTGAAGGGGAGGGCGCGGGCGAAATCGGAGGCGTATTCGCCTTCGGCATGTCGAGAGAGGACGGCGCCGGAGCATCGAGGCCCGGCGTCACCGAGGCATCGCCGGGGCTTCGCTTGCCGAACGGGGAGGACCCCGTCGGACGAGCGGCGCCCTGCGGGTCGGAGCGGAGCATCATGAAAATCGCGCCGACGCTGAAGAGGCCGAGGGCCCCTCCGGCCAGAGCCGCGATATAGACGGCGGACTGCCGCCCCGATCCCGGCTTCGGGGCGCCGGCCGCGGCGGGCTCCTTCGGCGCGCGGGTCTTCGCGGGGTCGGGCTCGGCCTCGAGCTCTTCCTCATCCGGCCCGCGGGCCTCGGCCTTGGCGCGCTTCGCCGCCGGCTCGACGACGATCTCCTTCGTCGAGCTGGGCAGAAACAGGGCGGCGGACGCATCGTCCTCGTCTTCGTCGTCTTCTTCGACCGCCTCCTCCTCGGCGGGCGGGGGCTCCGGCTTCGGGGCCTCTATTTTTTTGGGCGCCTCTTTTTTCGGCGGCTCCTTTTTCGGAGGCTCCTTTTTTGGAGGCTCTTTTTTGGGCGGCTCTTCCTTCTTCCGCGCCGGCTCGTCCCGGGGAGGCTCCTCCGGCTCGGGCGCGGGGGCCTCCTTCGGCCTGGCCTCGGGGAGCTTCGCTTCCGCCGCGGGAGGAGGGGCGGCGAACAGGCTTTCGCCGGGCTTAGGGCCCAGATTGCGCGCGACGGGCAGGGCGAAGGGGTTCTCGTCCGGGGCCCCCGCCGCGAAGCCGCCGGGCTCGACCTTGGGCAGGCGCGCCATCCCGAGGCCGGTCGCGGGAACATCGGAGGACCCTCCGCGCGCGGGCGGAAGCGACAGGCCTCCAGGGGCGGGCGGGGCGGAAGACTTCGGCTTCTCGGCGCCGGGCTCCGTCTTCTTGGGCGGCTCCGGCTTCTTCTCGCCCTTTTTATTGGCGACGAAATCCCAGCCGCAGGCCCGGCACTGCCGGGCCTCGTCGGGGGCTGGGGCTCCGCAGCTAGGGCAACGAGAGATCATTGATGACCGCCCTTACGCGGCGGCACGATGATTCTACCAATTTACGCGCCGTACGTTCCGTCGCGCCGCCGCCGCGTGAGGCCGACGAGGTAAGGCAGATCCGAGTGGTAGATCAGGTAGCCGATCGCCAGGGCGGCCGCGCCGCGCAGGCCGAGAGAGAGAAGATAGCGCCAATCCTTCGCATCGGCCGGGCGTTCCGTCGGGAGCTCATACTTGTGCCGGGCGGGAGGCATGTAGGTGTAGCTGAAATCCTCTTCTTCCGGCTTGACGCCGGGCGCGCCGGCGCCGGCGCGGACCGGCCCGACGGAGCCGCCCGAGGTCCGCGCGGCAAGGGGGACGTCGTCGGAGGAAGCGGGAGCGGCCAGCGCGGCGGCGGCGCGCGGCGTGAGCCTGGGAAGCGCGGGAGAATCTCCCGCGCCGGTTCCCTTCATCGGGGTCGCGGACCAGCTGCTCGCCGACGCGGGCTTCGGGCGCGAGCCGTCATAGCGGGCCGCTAGGGAGGGGGAAGGAGAGTGGCCGCCGGCGGCGACCGTGTCGTTCGGGGCGATCTTCGGGCCGCGGTTGACGGGAATCACGGGGCCGCCGCCGAGCAGATTGGCGGGGGCCGCCGCGCTCACGGTGGGCCCGGCGGCCTTCGGGCCGCCGCCGTGGCCGCCGGCGCTGTCCGCGCCGCCGCCGCCGGCGCCGCCGCCGTCCGCGCCGTTGCCCG
>JAQTNG010000324.1 GCA_028714015.1 Elusimicrobiota bacterium
GACTGGATCATGCTCCTTGGACGGCTGCGAGACCCACGAGTGCCGTGGCACCAACTGGCGGCCGCGACCAACCCCGGCCCTCCGAAGCACTGGCTCCGAATGCGCATGATGGAAGACCCTGAGCACCGCCTGATGCTCCACATCAAGAGCAACAAGTTCCTGCCGCCCGACTACCTCACGATGCTCTCAAACCTGCCGGACACCGCCGCGGGACGCAGGCTGGGCAAGGGCGAGTGGTCCGCTGCTGAAGGTGTCATCTGGGTCATCCCCGACGAGCAGGTGAAGCCATCCGGTACAAGTGAGTACAAGCGTGTGAAGGCCGGCGTGGACTGGGGCTTCGTCCACGCCTTCGCCTGCGAGGTCATCGGCCAGTCAGGCTCCGGCAGGCTGTCGGTCATCCGCGAGGTGTACGCCAAGGGCGCGCTCATCGCCGACATCATCCCGGTCCTCGAGGACATCCAGAAAGAGCACCCGGGCATGCTGTTCTACGCCGACCCCTCGGAGCCTGCGTACATCGCCCAGTGCCGCCAGGCGGGCATCAAGATGGTCGCCGCCAACAACGACGTCGACGCCGGGCTGCAAGCGGTGGCCGTGGCCATCAACGAGGGCATGACCGTCGACCCTGCCTGCCAGGGACTACTCGGGGAGATCCCGGGTTACACCTGGGCACCCAACAAGGCGGGCGGCTTCCACGAGCGCCCCATCGAGATCAACGACGACGCCTGCGACGCACTCCGCTACGGAGTCATGGCGTTCAATCCGACCGGCTCGTGGTCAGGCTTGGCGGGGAAGCAGGTGACGGCGTGACACCGCCCATCGTCCACCCCCTCGATGTCTCCTTCGTCCTCGCCGTGACAGCGGGAGCGGGACTCGGTTCGGCTCTCGTGGGTCCTGCCGGCTCAATGCTCGGCCTCGTCGTGGCGGCGGGCTACTTCGCCCTGAACCAGTGGCTCGCTAGGAAGGGCACCGAATGAGCGTCTACGTCCCGAAGCCCGCAGAAGCCAAGGCAGGGCCCATCGGCCCCGGTGCCGGCGTGCTGATGACCGAGTACCTGATGCCGATGATGCTGCCGACCGACCCGCAGCGGAAGATGCGGATGTCGCTCAAGCTCGGCCAGGAGGTCAGTTGGATCCGGGCTGCCGAACGGGTCATCTCGGGCAAGATCGGCGGCGACCCCGATCTCCAAGGTTCGGTGCGCTGGCACCTCGAGGACCCCAACGGCGAGACCATCGACGACGACTACGAGGGCGACCCGCGGGCGTGCGAGGCGTACACCCTCGTCAAGCACCCTGCCAAGGCCCTGATGGACGGGCAGAAGCAGATCACCGTCGCCGAGAACCAGGGCCAACTGTGGGAGATCACCAGCAGGCACATGGGTTTGGCCGGGCAGGGGTACTGGTATCTCGACCAGTTGAACGAGCTGGGCATCCCGACCGGCATCCTGTACATCCGCCCCGACCGGTTGTGGCCGGACTGTGACGACCAGGGCAACCTCATCCGCTGGATCCTCGACCCCAAGAACATCAACAACCGCTCGTCGGGTACTCCGTTGAAGCTGCGCGAGGTCATCCAGTTCCCGATCGAGACACCCTCCGAAGGCTTCCTCGCGGAAGGGCTCATCGAGTCGGCGGTCTTGAAGGCGCAGCTCAACCAGGCGATCGACCGCCACCTCGGCTCGATGGTGTCCTCGGGCGGCAGGCTGTCGGGCATGTTCGCGCCCAAGGGCGGGCAGATCGACGATGACGGGACGTGGGACCAGTTGGTCCGCGACTTCCGCAACATCAGCGAGCAGCCCGATGCCGCCAAGCGAGTCCAGTTGATGCGCGGGCCGATGGAGTACACCCGGACGCAGGCCACCTTCCAGGAGATGGCCATTGTCGAGCTCATGGCCAAGAACCGCGACGACCTTCTCGCACTGTGGGGCGTGCCGTTGAGTCAGGTTGGCGGCAGCACCGCGACCGGCCTCAACTCGGGCGACATCCGCAAGTACGACGAGGCGGCCTTGTGGCAGAACGCCATCGTGGCCAGGCTGGTGCCGATCAAGCAGCGCATCCAGCGGAGACTCCTCGATTGCTGGGAACCGCTCCTCGGTTGGGCGCCGAAGCTGTGCCTCGACATCCCCGAGTTCGACGACGACTCGCCGCGGTATGACAAGGTGGCCAAGGCTGCCACGGTTGCCCTGCGCAACTCCGAACGCCGCGGACTGTTGGGCTTCGATCCCTTCGGCGACGACGTGATCGGGCCGTCCGGTCAGCGGCTGGACGACGAGGTGTGGGTCACGACTTCGGTGGCGCCGCAGGCGATGGCCGTGGCCCCCGAGGACGGGAACGGAATGATGATCGTCGGCGCAGGAGCCGGCGGGCCGGTGCAGGACGAGGCACAGCAGGCGATGGCCATGCTCACCTCCGGCATTCCGTCACAGGGTCCCGAGAGCCCGAACATGAGCCTGATGTCCGGCATGGGTGCGAGTGTCCCTGCGGGTGGAGCAGGTGCGACGCTCAAGGCCGGGCCGCCCAAGTACGTCTTCGGTAGGCCCAACCCCAACTACGTTGCCCAGACGCGCAGCGAACGCCAGAGCGGCCAGATCCCGCGCGCCTACACCGCCCAGGCTTCGCGAGCCGACATCCAGAACGAACTCAACGCCATCCGCCAGAGGGCCATCGACAAGACCGGCAAAGTGCCATCTCCGCAGGCCATCCTCGCCACCTACCGTAGGAACGTCGAACGCTCTCATCGTCCGGGCATCGCTGCCAGAGGCCAGAAGCGGTACGGCAGGCAGTTGACCCGCCAGGAGGTCAGTTCGACGTGGCGGGCTGACCTCTCCCGCAACCCGCTGCTGGCCAATCTCCTGCGGGTCGGTAAGGCGTCGAACGACGTCACCGATGCTGTCCTGGCGACGCTGCGCAAGCAGTGGCCCGAGGGCTCGCTCGATCTCGTTGGCAAGGGCGACTGGACCTACGACGACAAGGTGCCTCTCTCCAAGGTGAATGCTGACCGCCGGCCGGGTGGGCGCAACCCCCAGATCGTCGAGGGCGTGGAGGCTGTCCTCGCGGTTGATGCGCCCACCTCGCCGGCCGTATTCGTGAAGACCAAGGTCCTGGGCACTCCAGGACTTCGCCCGATCGACGGCTGGCACAAGACCAAGGCCTACGAGAACGCCGGCAAGGACACCATCCCGGCCTACATCGGCAAGGGCGATGCGGAGTGGACGCAGGCCGTCATCGACATCGCCGATGGCATCTCGGCACCCGGCAAGGCGAGCCTGATGGACACCATCCGGGAGCTGCGCCAGACGCTCGACGCCGAAACCACGCCTGGTCTCATGGCTTCCGTGGGACTGGTCCTCGCGCAGCAGAAGCGCGACATCATCACTCGTCTCCGGACGCAGTGGGACAAGATCAAGCAGAACCCGCGCGACACCACGATCTGGTTCCCGCGCTCGTGGGACACCGAGCTGGAATCGGCCCTGCGTCCGATGCTCCAGACCGTCGCCGAACGGGTCAACGGTCACATCAAGCAGGAGTTCCCGGGCAAGGCCAAGCCGGTCAAGCGAACGGCGGGAGCCGCCGAGCCGGCAGTCGAGACCGGTATCGGGACGACCGTGCTCCGCCTCGCCCCGCAGGGCGCCATCACCCACGTCCTGACTCGGGGAGCGGCACGGGTCACCAAGATCAACGACACCACCCGCCAAGCCATCGCCGACATCGTGGCGCAGGCCATCGAGGACGACCTGTCTCCCGCAGAAGCCGGGGATCTCGTGGCTGAATGGGCGGGCTTCGATTCGTACCGCGCCGAGATGATCGCCCGGACCGAGATGATGGACGCCTACAAGGCCGCCGCCCTCGGGAGCTACGACGAGATCGGCGTGCAGTACGTCCGAGCCATCGACGGGACCGGCGACGAGGAGTGCGCGGCGCGCAACGGCCAGATCTTCCCGCTCGACGAGGCCGATACCACCGAAGACCATCCGAACGGCACCCTCGATTGGGAGCCACTGCTAGGAGAGGAGGGCAAGGCCGCCCACGTCGAGCAGCGCACCGAGCGGGTGATGGAGGCATTGACTACTGCCAGCGAGGCGCTGACCGAAGTCGCCAAGGCCAAGCTGACGCTGGTCGTCCCGCCCGACTCGATCCGGGTGGACGTCCATGTGCCGGAGCAGCCGGCGCCCATCGTCAACGTCGCCGCGCCCAAGGTTCCCAAGCCCCAGGTCCTGATCCAGCAGCCACCGACACCACCGCGCATGCGACGGGTAGTGGATCGCGACCGCTCCGGCAAGGTCATCGGCATGCATGAAGAAGAGGACGATTAGTGCCCGTCAATGTCCAGCCCAACCCGTTGGCTCTGACCCTGACCGGCGACACGCCATCGGTCGTCGTGTCCGACAACATCGTGGTCACCCCCGACGCTCTGGCGCTCAGCCTGGCTTTCGCCACGTCCACGATCGGGACGGGAGTCAACCCGGACGCGCTCAGCCTGGCGTTGGCATTTGCGACCCCGAACGTGT
>JAQTNG010000325.1 GCA_028714015.1 Elusimicrobiota bacterium
TTGAGCCAGAAGTGCTCGGCCGTGGCGTTGGAGACCAGGTTGCCGGTCCAGCTGTGGGCCAGCTCGTGGGCCACGACGTCGACGAGGCTGCGGTCTCCCGCGAGCAAGGTCGGCGTCAGGAAGGTCATGCGCGGGTTCTCCATGCCGCCGTAAGGGAACGCCGGGGGGAGGACCAGCATGTCGTAGCGGTCCCAGTCGTAGGGGCCGAACAGCGCCTCGGCGCGCGCGATCATCGACTCGGTGTCGGCGAACTCCCACGCGGCGGCCTCGATGGTCGCGGGCTCGGCCCAGACCCGGCAGCGGTGCGAGAGGTCGCGGCCCTCGAGCTCGCCGACGGCGAGAGCGAACAGATAGCTCGGTATCGGCTGGGGCATGCTGAACCGGAAGGCGCGCCAGCCCGCCTCGGCGGGAGCGTCGCCCGCGGGTCCCGCGCTCATCACGGCGGTCAGGCCCTCGGGCACGGTCACTTGCGCCTCGTAGGTCACGCGCGCGATCGCGCTGTCCTGGCAGGGCAGCACGGTGCGCGCGTGGATGGCCTGGCACTGGCTGAAGAGGAACGGGAGGCGCTTGCCTTCGGTCTGCTCGGGGGACAGCCACTGCAGGCCGACGGCCGAGGGGCTCGTTTCATAGGTCAAGGTCACGCACTTGGTTTTCGCGGGCAGGAGCAGGCGCAGACGGCGTCCGAGTATGGGCTCCTCGGGACCGAACTCGAAGGGTACCTCCGAGCCGTCGCCTCCAACGACGCGCTCGATGCTCAGGCCTTTCGTATCGAGATCAAGCGGGCCGTGCGCGTCCGCCTTGAAGACCAGCGTCGCCTCGCCCCGTAGAATCTTCCGCTCGAAGTCCGCCCGCAGACGCAGGCGCCAGCTATGGGTGCGGGGCTGGGCGTCGTCGAAGAAGGAGTGGGGATCGACGCGGGCCATTCTTAGTGGCGGTGGCCCTTGGGGCCGTGGATGACGACGGGCATGCAGCCGGAGCAGGCGACGGCGTCCACGCCGTTGGCGATGAGCCTGACGAAAACGGTTTCGACCTTATCGTTTCCGCAGATGATGCACTTCAGTTCGGGATTCGGCATGGGGACCTCTCGTGGGGCTCAGGACGGACAGCTGCCGCCGCCGCAGGGGCCGCTGCGGCCGCACGGGAGGCTGGAAGAAGAGCGTTTCCCTTTGGAAGAGACCTTGGGGACGCGGTCGCTGACGCGCACGATCTTCCCGGTTTTCTTGTCGTAGCGATAGGTGCCGGTTGCGGCCCGGTCCGTCGAGGATTTGCGCGTGCGTTTCGCGGTCGTAGGCGTCATGCCCCGATTATACCTCGTTTCCCGCGGACGAAATGAGCGGGGGGAGCTCCGGGCTTCCCCGAACCTCCCCCCGCCGAGCGATTCGCCGCAGGCGAATCGGACTTACTTCCCGCTGACCTTGTAGACGATCCCGCGGTGCAGCACCGTCACCTCGGAGCCGAGCGCGAAGTAGCGCGCGAGCCCGGGGTCTTTCGACAGCAGTTCGAAGTAGGCGGCGCTTCGGGCCGCCACCGGGACCGTGCGCAGCGAGGAGGCTTCCGGCGCCTCGGCGTCGGCGTCGACCCACGTCCCGCCGCGGTCGTAGAAGGTCTTGCCGCCGATCGTGCGGGTCTCGACGGCGGTCCGGCCGGAGTCCTTGATTTCGTCGCGAACCTTCTTCTCCATCTTGCCGAGCGCCGCGCCCGGCGCCGCCGCGGCGGCGTCGAACGAGCCGGCCTTCCCGCCGCGCACGGCGGCGACCGACGAGGACCACCCGCCCATGCTGGAGGAGAGCATCGAGTCGGCCTGCGCTTCGGCCGCCACGCGCGCCCCGCCGCCGAAGCCGCTGCTGGCCGCGTTTCGCGCCATGATGTCGAAGCGGCGGCGCGTCTCGTTCTCGACGCGGCGCAGGTCCGTGCCTTCCTCGGTGACGAGGAACGAGGTGTACGGCGTCACGATGCCGTGCTTCTTGGCGAGCCGCACGATCGACGACACGACCTCCGGGTCCGCCGGGCGGCCGGAGAGGCGGATCAAGTCGAGCTCATGGCCGATTTTCTGCGAGGCCCACAGTCGGGGCAGGAAGGCGTTGCGCGAATTCTCCGACGGGAACTCCACCGGGAACTCGAAGCGCGCGGGCTTGCCGTTCGCCTTGCCCGTCACGACCACGGTCCCCTTGCCGCCGGCGCGGAAGCGGCCGTACAGCGCGAGCTCGCCGCCGTGGAACAGGTCGGGCACCGGCTTCGGAAAGACCTGATCGACTTCGACTCCCTGCCACTCGACCTTCACGTCGGTCAGAGCCGGGTGAGAGACCTTCTGATAAAGGGAGGAGACCTTCGCCTCGATGTCCTCGTTCGGAGCGACGTAATCGCGGGCTCCGCGGCCGGCCTCGGCCAATTTATCAAGAAGCAAGGTGTTCACGTCAGAACCCACGCCGAACGAGAAGATGCGGGCGCGCAGGGCCGCGTTGTCCTGAGAGGCCTTGCGCAGCAACGCGCCGGGATCGGTCTGGCCGATCGTCGGCACGCCGTCGGTCAGGAAGAACAGCATCGGCGTGATGCCTCCGGCCGTGTTCAGCAGCTTTAAGCCCTGGTCGAGGCCCGCCTCGATGTTCGTGCCGCCGGCGGCCTCGATGCGCTCGATGTAGCGCTTGGCTCGGGCCTTGTTCTCCGGCGTCGCGGCGAGCAAGGCTCCCTCCTCGAGGGCGCTCCAGTCGGTCGCGAAATCCACGACGCCGAAGCGGTCCTGAGGGTTCAAGCGGTCGACGCACCAGGTCAACGCCTTCCTGGCCTGGTCCATCTTGCCGCCTTCCGTCATCGAGCCCGAGCGGTCCACGACGAACACGACGGCCTTCGGCGCGGCCTTGGCCTCGGCCTCGATCTTCGGCGACAGCGTCAGCAGGAAGGTGCCGTCCTCGCCGCTCTCGCGGTAGGCGAGCACGCCCGCGGCGAGCGGGTCCTCGCGCATCGAGAAGGTCAGCGCCAGGTCCTGCGGGCCCGCCGAGCCCTCTTCATAGCTGATCGATGCGCCGTGCTCGCCGTCGCGGACGATGCGTGTGTCGGAGTTCGACGAGAGAATCGTGCGCAGGGGCCGAGTCGTCTTCAGCGCGATGCGCGCCGAGGCCCGGCCGCCCTCGCCCTGGGTGAAGCGCGCCGAGCGCATCGGCACGGACAAGGTGACGAGGCCGCCGTTCTTGGCCAGCGTCTGGGTCATCTTGAGCGTGGCCACGATCTCGCCGCGCGGCTCGATCGGGAACACCTTCGCGCGGAACATGCGCTCGCCGATGAGCTCGAGCAGGCCCGGGTCGATCGCGCGGCTGACGATGCTCTGGTAGATGGAGGACGCCTGCGTCGCCTCGAGCAGCTCGCCCTTGGTCTCCTTGCCGCCGATCACCATCGAGAAGCCCGACAGCGAGGCGTCGGCCGGCAGCGGCACCATCAGCACGCCCTCGAGGCGCCGGTCCGTGGGATTTCGAAAGACGATCCGGTAGGACAGCTCCGCGACTTGATCCGTTATAGTGCCTTCGACGTGATAGCCGGTCATCGTCACCGGTGAGGCCTCGGAGGGCAGGGTCGGCATGGGCCGGGGGCCGGGCGTGGGAACCGGCAGGGGCCGCGGTCCGGGGCCCGGGAAGATCGGGTGGGGCATCGGCATGCCCGGAAGGAAGATGCGCATCGCCGCGTTGGCGGCCCCGATGGGCCAGGCGAGCAGCTGCTGCGCGGGTGCGGGAGCGGCGAGGCCGAGAACGAGCAGGGCCGACAGGGCGTTGCGTTTCATGTGAGCTCCTCCGTATCGAGGAGTGGGACCCCGTCTCCCTGAAAAGGTTCCCGACCGAGCCATAAGGCGAGGAGGTGTCCCTTCCAGATTCCGTTAGAAAAGGGACCGGGCGGAACCCGCCTATTGCGCGAGCTTGACGACGACCGGTTTCGGGGAGAGGGTCACGGCCCGCACGCGCCCGGAGGCGTCGTCGAAGCCGGAGTCCTTATATAGGACCACGATGAACTTCTTCCGGTTCTGGACGTCCACGATGCCGCAGCCCTGCGGTCCGGCGAGGAAGATCGCCATCTGGCCGGGGAAATCGACCGCCGGCGGCTCGCCCGCAAGGCCGGCGGCGGCCCAGGCGGCCTGGAGCGCTTCGGCGCTCTTCAGGGGGATGGCTTTGACGACCGAGCCATAAGGCGAGGAAGCGCCCTTTCCGCTCGCCGTTGAGGAAGGGCCGACCGGGGCCGCTTGGCGCTTGGCCTTGGCGGCGCCGCGTGCGGCGGCGACGCCTCGATCGAGGCGCGCCGCTTCCGGCGTGGCCTGAAGGGCCATCAGCTCTCGCCCGCCGGAAGGCAGCTTCTGCCCCTCTTCGTCTTTTTCGAGGATCTGGGCGATGCCCATGCGCTTCTTCTCTTCTTCGAAGCCCTTGTAGAGGCGCTCGTTGATGGCGGAGCGTTCTTCCTCGTTGCGGGCGAGGAACGCGCCGTTCTGGCCCTGGGAGGGTTCGGGGGCGG
>JAQTNG010000326.1 GCA_028714015.1 Elusimicrobiota bacterium
TAGATATGCCGCTCCGCGCATTTCTCAACAAGCACGCAAAAGGTCTGAGCGGGACAAAGCAATTTGTACTCATACTTGCACATTGCGCCAAAGGGAATGAATCCCATGAAATCGAGTTGTCCGAAATTCAGAATAACTGGGAGCGCGCAATCGGCGTACTCGGTACGAAGTTCAATCGATCATGCACTATCCGCGCACGCGAAAGTGACTGGGCGGATAATCCCCGAAAAGGTTTTTTCGTCCTTCGCCCACGATGGAAAGAGGTTTTTGAATGACTATCGAATTAGATTTCACGCTAAATATGAAGGCCTTTCTTGCTACGCGACCGCTTAGGAACATGAGTGGCCAGGAAAAGATGCTGGCCGTGCTCATCTACCGCGTCGGCGGCAAAATCGATGAACCGTGCGCCGTTTCCGAAATTAACACCAACTGGCCCAGCGCACTCCTAGAGACGCACTATCACTCCACCTTCGTGGAGCGTGCGGAAACTGCAGGCTGGTTGAATCGCCATGGGAAGGAGTTGCGCCTCACCGATCATGGGTTAAAGCATTTCCTATCCATCGGCTCGGAGAAGACAGCTAGTGTTAAGGGAGAAATTCGTCAAGTTGGCCAACTCTACATTGTCAATCGTAAAGGCACCCATTCGTTCGATAAAATGATGCGCGCAGAATTTGCCTCGGCAAAAACAAGGATATCGATTGTGGATTCTTATGTCGATGAGACGATTTTTGACACGATCCTGGACGCAGCAGGAAAAAACTGCATCATAAAGCTCCTCTATACAAATAAATCCCCAGGATTCGACGCGCGGGCCAAAAGGTTTGGAACTGAATTTCCGAAGTTCGAAGCAAGGAGGCATCCGCACCTTCACGACCGATTTGTGATTATTGATTCGACGGCTGGATTTATTAGCGGTCCTTCGCTCAAAGATGCCGCATCGCATTTCACAGCAATCGTCGTTAAGATTGAAGGGAAGGAGCGCGCATTACTAGAAGAAATTTTTCAAGAGTTTTGGAAAAGCATTAAAGCCTAGAACGCATACTACCGATCCTGGACCTGACCCGCACCGAATAAAAAAAAGCGCCGGCGGGATTTACCCGCCGGCGCTTTTTTTGGATCCGGTCCGCTTAGTCGAACTTTACGTTCGCGGGGTCGATCGCGGAAGCCTTATCCAGGATCACGCTGCGCGGGCGAGGGTAGTCCGGAATCCGCGGCTCGTGCTGCGGATTCTGGCGGCACCACGTCGTGTAGCGGCGCTCGTTGCAGCGCGTCGCGTAGCGCGACGCGAAGGCCCCGAGGTCGACGCCGGCGACGGAGCGGAACGACAGGGTCCAGTTCTCGTCGCAGGGATCGAAGGTGGTCTCGACCATGCAGGTCTGCATGCCCTGGTCTTCCCAGTTCGACCAGCGCTGGTTCGCCCCGGTGATCGCGTAGGCGCGGGCGCTCGTCATGTCCACGGGCTGGCCGATCTCGGAGCCCTTGAGCGTGAAGTTGCCCGAGGCGTAGTCTCCGGCGACGGTCGCCTCGAGGTTCACGTCGGGGCGGCCGCCCTGCTTGACGAGGAGCGCGATGGACTTGTCGCTCGAGCCCTTCTTGAACGTGACCTCGGCGGAGCCCGCGACGAGCGTCGCGGCGCCGGCTTTCCCGTTCAGGGGGATGCCGGCGGTGCCGGCGGTCAGGGAGATCTGTCCGGAACGCGTTTCTTTGAAATCGCATCCGGCTACGGCGAGAAGCACGGCGACGAGGGGAAGGTATCGGCGGTTCATGTTTTTATTGTATCACGAGCCGTTTATTTTTTAACAAGCATTTTTGTAACAGTAGTGCTTTAGGCCCAGGGCGCGGCGGGCCTTACGGGCCCCTCGCCGTCCCGCGCTACGCGAGGCTGATCTCGCGGCTGAGGCGCTGGGTCGACTCGACGAAGGCGGTCCACTCCGCGCGGCGCTTGGCGCGCGCCGTCTCGTCGGATTTCGGCGCGAAGGCCTTCTCGACTTTCGCGTCGGCCATCCGCTCCGGATCGGGAAGCCCCGCCGCCTTCGCGGCGAGGATCGCCGCGCCCAGGGCGGTCGCCTCGACCTCCTTGCGGCGCTCGAGCACGGCGCCGAGCGCGTCGGCCTGGAAGGACATCATCGCGTCGGACCGGGACAGGCCGCCCGCCACGCGCGCGCGCGTCACCGGCGAGCCGCAAGCGGTCATCACCGCGGCGGCGTCGGCCAGGAGCATGCACAGGCCTTCGGCCGTCGCGCGCACGAGATCATGATGGGTCGTCTGGGAGTCGAGGCCGAAGAACGCCGTCTTCGTCTTGTAGTCCCATCTCGGCGCGCCGAGGCCGCCGATCGCGGGCAGCATGAGCACACGCCGCTTTGATTTTTTAAACGCCTCGTCGATGGCCTTGCTGTCCTTCATCAGGCCCAGGTTGTCCTTGAGCCATTCAAAAGAGGTGCCGGCCGCGTGAACGGTGCCTTCGAGGTAGTAGCCGCGCAGTGAGCCCACCGTCGCGGCCGCCGAGGCGAGGAGCCCGGGGGCGCGCTCGGGGCGCGGGCCGGTGTGGCGCAGGAGGAACGCGCCGGTGCCGTAGTTGGCGACGGCGTCGCCCTCGTTCGCGGCGCCCAGGCCGATCGCGGCCGACTGCTGGTCCCCGACCGTGGCCAACAGCGGAATCTTGCGTCCCTTGCGCTCGATCACTCCCCAATCGCCCGCGGACGAGCGGATGGAGGGGAGTATCTCGGCGGACAAGCCGAACAGAGCGAGGAGGCCCGGGTCCCAGGACGCCGTATCCAGGTTCATCAGCAAGGTGCGCTGGGCGCACGTCGGATCGGCCGCGACGACGGCGCCCTTGGTCAGGCGCGCGGCGATGAAGGTGGAGACCGGCGCGCACAGCAGGCGGCCCGCGTCGGCCAGGGCGCGCACCTTGGGCTCGCGGTCCAGGAACCAGCGGATCTTCGGGGCGGAATAGTACGGCGTCGCGTACAAGCCCGAAAGGCCGTGGACCTCTCCCTGGCGCTCCTGGAGGGGTGCGACGATCTCGGCGGCGCGGCCGTCCATCCAGCTCGGGGCGGGGGCGACGGGCTTGAAGGTGCCCTTCTCGCAGAACACGATGGTCGAGCGCTGGACCGCGAGACCGGCGGCGAGCACTCGGTCCTTCGGACCGAGCTTGCTTAATACCGAATCGAGGGCGGACTCCAGCGTCTTGGCGAGCTCGAGAGGATCGTGCTCCGCCCAGCCCGCCTTCGGACGCTTGGTGCGAACCGGACGCTGCGCGAGGGCGACGATCTTGCCCTTCAGATCGAACAGCACGGCGCGCGACGACGAGGAGCCCTGATCCAGCGCGAGAAGAAGGTCCCGGGTCTTCATGTCACAGGCTCCAGGTCAAACAGTTATCCACGAATTTCCACCGGTGGAAAATTGGGGATAAGTCCGGCTCATAGCCCCTTGAGCTTCAGCTCCGTCGTTTCCACGCGCTCCCCGATCTCGGTCAGGCGCGCGCGCAGGTCCGCGTCCAGGGTCTTGTCCTCGACGAGCTTGTTGACGAGCGGCGCCGAAGGCGCGAGGACCTTCTCGTACAGCCCGGCCGTCTTGAGCATCTCGAGGACCTTCTTCTTGTCCGTGAACTCCCACTTCACGGCGGGGGCCGACGAGACCTCGAAGCGGTCGCCGAAGGCGCGGACATAATTCTTCTTTTTCAGAGCCGCGGCGAGCTCCTTGGCGGCGGCGTCGGCCTCGGCCTTGGCCGCCTCGATCCTGGCCAGGGCGTCGCCGTACCGGTCCACGAGCGCGGCGAGCTCCGGCTCGCCCGCGGCCTTCGCGGCGACGGGCGGCATGCCCGCGTACTGATCCTTGTAGATCGGGCACAGCGGCTTGTAGTCGCACCAGCGGCAGGCGTTCTCGGTGGGCTTCGGGTCGAATCGGTCCTTCGTGATGCCTTCGGCCGTCGCCACGATGCGCTTCGTCAGCTCCGTCACGAGGGGCTTGTCGCGGCGCACGGTGCGGTGCTCCTTGAGCGTGGGGAGGTGATAGAAGATGAGCTCGCCGACTTCCTTGCCGAGCTGGCTTTCGCACGCGAACTGGTACATCGTGAGCTGGGCGTCGATGTCGAGGCGGCCGGCCGCGAGCTTCTTGCCGGTCTTGTAGTCGAGGATGGACAGGCGGCCGTCGGGCAGGGCGTCGATGCGGTCGACCATGCCGGTCAGCGGTATGCCCTCGTGCTCGAACTCGAATTTGTACTCGACCGAGAATGGGACATGGAACGACTTGGCATGCTTATCGTAAAAACGCGTCAGGAGCTGGCGGCCCTCCTCGAAGAGCTCGGCCTCGTGGTTCTCGTCGCGGTAGCCGGGCTTCTCCCAGATCTCGCGGAAGTGCCTGAGCAGGTCCTCGAGCGAAGGCGCCTTGGGTTCCTTGGGGCTGTAGATATACTCGAGCGCCGCGTGGACGCTGCGGCCGTAGGAGAAGAAGTGCTTCGGCTTCTCCGGGATCGCGT
>JAQTNG010000327.1:0-3973 GCA_028714015.1 Elusimicrobiota bacterium
CCATGGTCCTCACCCGCGACGTGACCGAGCGGCGGAGGGCCGCCGAGGCCGCGCTCCTGCACGAACGCGAGACGCTGCAGCGCCAGTTCCTCTCGATCTTCTCCCGGGAGCTGCGCACGCCGATCGCCACGATCAAGGCCTCGGCCGAGACCCTGCTTCTGGGCGAAGTGGCGGACGCGAAGTTCCGCGCCCGGTTCCTCACCCTCATCGACAATCAGGCCAACCGCCTCACCGGCCTCGTCGACGACCTCCTCGCCGTCGCCGATCTCGAATCGGGCAAATTCAAGCCGGCGGCGAGCGCGATCGAGCTGGCCGGCTTCCTGGAGGAGTTCCTCCCGGACATCGCGGCGCTCGCGAAGAAGAAAACGGTCACGATTGCGGCGCAGATCGAGCCCGGGCTCGTCCTGCAAGCCGATCGCTTTCACCTGGCCAGCGTCTTCCAGGACCTGCTCGACAACGCGATCAAGTACAACAAGAAGAACGGCAAGGTCACGATCACGGCCCGCCGCAACGCCGACGGCGACGCCGAGGTCTCCGTGCAAGACACGGGCATCGGCATCCCGGAGGAGGACCTTCCGCTCATTTTCCAGCGCTTCCACCGGGCCGCGAACGCGCGCGAGCGCTACCTCGAGGGCGCGGGCCTGGGGCTGTACATCGTCAAGGCCATGCTCGACGGCTACGGCGGGCGAATCTGGGCGGAAAACGCCAAGAACGAAGGAGCCGTATTCCGCTTCATCCTGCCGTCGGAGCGGACGAAGCCCGGACCGCGAAAAAAGCGCCCGCGAGCCTGAAGCCCTGGCCCGCCGGCGGACGAATCTTCGCTGGCGCAATGACGCCGGCGAAGCTACAATTGACCATCGACTTCACGGAGCAGGAGCTCGCCCTCGGCCGCCAGATCATCGAGACCTGCCGCGACCTGGAACGGCGCGGCCTAAACCAGGGGACCTCGGGGAACGTCAGCGCGCGCCTCGGGCCGGGCGCGCAGGACGGCTTTCTGATCACGCCCACCGCCATGCCCTACGACGTCATGCAGCCCGGGGACATGTCGCGCGTGCGCTTCGACGGCGGGCACAGCGGCCGCCACGAGCCCTCGAGCGAATGGCGCTTCCACCTCGACATCTACCGCACCCGTCCCGAGGCGGGCGCCGTCATCCACACCCACAGCGGCTACGCGACGACGCTCGCCTGCCTGCGCCGCGAAATCCCCGCGTTCCACTACATGATCGCCCTCTTCGGCGGCAGCAACATCCGCTGCTGCGAGTACGCGACCTACGGCACGCAGGAGCTCTCCACCCTGGTGCTCAAGGCGCTCGAGGGGCGCAGCGCCGCGCTGATGGGCAGCCACGGCCTGGTCGTCCTGGGACCGAGCCTCCCGCGCGCGCTGATGCTGACCGTCGAGGCGGAGACCCTGGCCATGATGTACTGGCGCGCCGCGCAGATGGGCGCGCCGCGCCTCCTCTCCGAACCGCAGATCGCCGCCGTGCGGGAGAAGTTCGCGACCTACGGCTACGGCGGCGCGGCGGATAGCGGCCCCCCCTAAGGGATCGCGAACATGTAGAGGAAGTCGGCCCCGGCGTCGCCGAGCTTCCCGAAGTATTCCTTGTCGAATTGGCCTTCCGTGGTGAGGCGGGCCACCTTGCCGAGGTTGTCGGTCCCGCTGAGCAGCCAGGGCGCCCACCATGCCACGGTCGCGCCGGCGTGGACGGCCTGCACGGCGGTCAAGGCGGCCTTGGCCCCGATCGCGCCCGAGGCCAGGGCCTCGGAGCCCTTGATCGCCGTCACGGCCTCGCCGGCGCCGAGCGTGACCCACAGGATCGGATTGCAGACGCCCTCGGCCACGTTCTCAAAGGCGCCGGCGGCCACGCCGCCGATCTTCATCGCGGCCGAACGCCAGCCGTCGAGGTCGGTGGACGCGTGGATCAGGCGCTTGCCGTACGTGCTCGCGCCGTAGTTGTCGCGCAAGGTCGAGACCGCCTCCCGGTCGGAGACGGGAGCGGAGAGGGCCTCCCACCGGACCTCCGGGGCCAGAGGGATGAGGCTCGAGTCGAGGGCGCGGCGGCGGCTCTCGTCGACCTTCCCGTAGAGCTCCTTGCGCGCGCCGGGGGTCAGGCGGGCCAGGTGCGCCTTGTCGTCGAGAAGCAGATTCACGAGAGGATTTTTCGCGTAGGAGCCCCCCGCCTCGAGGCTGTACATGTCGGAGCCGGAGAGGTCGGCCATGATGATCTGGGGCGCGCCGACGACGGCGGTGTAGAGGCCTGCGGCGACCTGGTCGCAGAACTTCAAGGCCGAGCCCACGACCGGCGTCGTCATGATCTTCCCTTCGGTGCGGCCGAACCAGGACAGGCCCGCCTTCGTCTGGGCGGTCTTGACCTTCTCCTTCGCCGTCGTGGACCAGCCGTCCGGACCCCAGGCTTTCGCCGTCAGCCAGGAGGACGCGAGCTCGTTGCGGTGCGCCCACGGCCCCCAGCCCTTCTCCTCGGTCTCGCTCGTGGTGCTCCACTCGAGGCGGCTGCCGTCGGCCGCGTACTCGCGCCAATAGCCGGGATTATTCTGATGCGGGACTCCGGCGGCGTCCATCTCGACGGCGCCCATGATGATGAAGGCCATGCGCGAGGGCTTGCCGTCGCGCGCGGTCCCGGGCAGGAACTGGCCCATGATCACGCGGCGGCTCTTGTCGGCGCGCTCGAAGATGAGGCGGAAATGGTTGCGGCCGTCGGCGCTCAGGCGCGCGCCGATCGCATCGAGAGGACGGTACTCGGCGATGTCCCGCAGGAAGTCGCCGAGCTCGCGGGCGAAGACGCCGCCCGCGTCCGGCTTGCGCAGGGCGGACAGAAGCTCGCGGGCGATCTCGCGGCTGAGCGCCGTGCGGGACTCGGCGTCTTTTTGAAGGAGAAGGTCGGCCACGCCCGCTTCGTAGGAAAGGACCTTGCCCGCGGCGTCGGAAGTCCGCGCGACCCGCTTGGACAGGAAGACGATCGCGTTCGGGCGCCGGTCCGGGGCCGGCGCCGCCGCGGCGGCCGCGTACGGCGCGGGGACGAGTATGTTGAGATCGGAGCCGTAGCCGGCGGGCAGGCGCGGCCGCGAAGAGGCCGAAGCGTCGGAAGCGGCGGGAGCGGCGGCGGCCGGGGAGACCGGCGCGGAGAAGACGGAGCGGGAACCCCAGACGCTCGAGCCGTCGAAGAATCGGGCCGGGTTTTTCGGCGCGGCGGCGGCGCCGTTCAGGATCCCCGCGACGGCGGCGGCCGCGGCGCGGGCCTGAGCGGGCTGGACGGACCGGGGCGCGGCGGCCGGGGTCCGGCCGAGGGCCCGGTCCAGGAGAGCGCCCACGCGCGCGAGCTCGAGCCGGACGCGGGAGGGCTCTTCGGCCGCCGGCAGGCCGGCGGCGAGGCGCCGCTTGAGCTCCTCGACGCGGCCGGAGATGAACTCGAGGCGGGCCGGCTTGCGTCCGTCCAGATGGAGCTGAAGCTCGCGGCCGTGCGCGTCGAGCTCGGCCAGCGCAGGCGGGGCGACGAAGGGAAGCGGGGGCCGGAAGGCGGCGACCGCGACCTGGGCGGCGACGGACGGAGGGAGCGCCGCCGTCAAGAAAACCACGAGCGAAACCAGAAGCCTGACCGTCGAAGCTTTGGATCGGGTGGTCTTACCCATACCCCAAGAATAGCCCCGGTGGGCCCAACGGGACAGGGACCTAGGGCTTACGCAAATATAGGCCTAAGGGCCTATATCACCGGCGGTAGGAGACTCCGCCGCTGAGGCTGGTGCTGTGGATGGGGCCCTGCCAGACGCGCGTCGCGGCCAGGTCGGCCGACCAGGCCGGGTTCGGGCGCCAGTCGATGCGGAGGCTCGAGTCGCCCGCGCGCCAGCGCCGCCGCGCCTCGTCGCCCCGGTCGTAGCGGAACCCGGCGCTCGCGTCGAACGTGAGCTTGCCGTCGAAGAAGGGCGCCGTCAGGCCCGCGGAGCCGCCGTGGTCGGCGCC
>JAQTNG010000327.1:3983-4465 GCA_028714015.1 Elusimicrobiota bacterium
GGGAGAGGGTGGCGCGCCACAGGCCCGGCTGGAAGCGGCCCGCCGCGTTCGTCCAGGAGATCTCCTCGTCGAGCCCCAGCCCCCAGGGCAAGGCCTGCCCCGCGCCGGTCCACCAGCGCCAGTAGCCGTTGTCGATGTAGAGGGCGGGATCGGCGGCCGCGACGGAGCGCTCCGCGGCCGTGTCGATGGGCTCGAAATGGCTGACGCCGCCGCGCACGGTCAGAACCGTCCAGGGCGCCGAGTTGAGCGACAGATCGAAGCGCGTCAGGCGCGCGCCCTTGTGCACCGCGGCGGTGCCGGTGTCGACGTTGAGCTGAGCCGACTGATACACGCCGAGGAGCGGCCCGAAGTCGAGGCGCTGGTCGAGAAGCAGGGCCATCTCGTCCCGGCGTCCGTCCCAGAGCGTGTGCAGGACGCCCGCCGTCGCGCCGTAGGCGCGTTGGCCGGGAGTGCCCGCCTCCGCGCTGGCGGACAACGAGCCC
>JAQTNG010000328.1 GCA_028714015.1 Elusimicrobiota bacterium
CATGCCGGCCGGGCTCAGCCAGGCAGCCTCATCGAGCGCGATGAGCGCGTCCGAGGAGGCGGCGCGGGCGGCCTCGGCCGCGGCGACGCGGGCGGCGGCGGCTCCGTCCGCGCCGAGGGCGGCGGCCTCATGGCGCGCCTCGCGCACGACGCGCCCGTCGCGGGCGCAGACGACGCGCACCGTCATCTCGACGCGCGCGCCGATGAACGGCAGGACGCGCGGGTCGCGGTGCGGGGAAACGACGGCCGTCCCGGTGACCCGGTAGTCGCCCCCTTTGGCCTCGACGGGAATGCCTTGCGCGGCCAGCGCCGCGCGCAGGGCCGACTCCGCCGAGCGGGCCGCGTCCGCGCCGAAGGGCCCCTCGCCCGTGAAGCGCACCGACACCGTGGAGTCCTCGAAGGCGGCCGGCGGCAAGGAGGTCCGTCCCGCGCACTCCGCCCCGCCCGGGGAAATCACGGCGCGCACGCGGGCCGCGCGCCCCCCCTCCGCGTTCCGGCTGTCCAGCACCTTGTACTCCAATATGCAGCCCGCCGCCCGGGTCACGACCCGGGCATCGATGCCCATGCCCTTGTCCACGCGGGTGCGCGCGTCGACGCGCACCCCGCCGGCTTGTTCGACGGCCCGCTTCAGAGCGTCTGAGATGGCACGGCGATCCGCGCCCGCGCCCGTCCCCGCCCAGCCCTCGACGATCACGGTGCGCCTCGCCGGGGCGTGGGAGCACGCCGCGGCGAGGGCGACCAGGACGGCGAGGATCGGGGACTTCACGGGAGGGCCAGCCCGGTGCCGCGCCGGAGCTCCTCTTTAGGAAGGCGCACGGTCACCATGCAGCCGCCGTCGGCGGTGAACTCGCTCTTGAGGACCCGCGCGCCCCGTATGCTGTCGTGCACGCGCGTGGCGAGCTTGGAATCCATGGAGATGGCCTTCGAGACGGTGTAGCCGCCGTCCAGTTCCACGCCCTTGATCATGGAAAGAAGCTCGTACTGCGCCTTCACGATGGCCGCGTCGCGCGCCAGCGAGCGGCGCTGGGTCTCGGTGGCCAGGGCCGGATCGCCGGCCCCGATGCCGATGGCCTCGTAATAGGAGCTCTTCTCGGGCTTCTCATCGATCACGTCGGGCACGCGCCCGTGCGCCAATCGGGTGCGAACCGACGAACATCCCGCCGCCATCAAAACGGCCAAGGCCGCCGTCAGAACCGCGATCGTCTTCATAAAGCCTCCCCGGACGCCTCGCGTCCTGCCGACAGCATAGTCCCGCGGGGCCGCGCCCGCGCTGAACCAGGGCTTAATGAGCGCTTAATGGAGCGGCGGGGGCCTTCAGCGTTCCTTAAGCGCCCCATCGGCGACGCGCAACCGGCTCGGGCTACCCTTGAGTCATGGACACAGGCGCCCCTCTACGCGTGCTCGTCGCCGAAGACGACCCCGGCTGCCGCGCCCTGACCGCGCGCATCATCCGGGAGCTCGGCCACACGCCGCTGCCGGCCGACGGCGAGGCCGCCGCCCTGCGCCTGTTCCGCTCCGAGGATTGCGGCCTCGTGCTCACCGACCTCGCCATGGAGAAGCCCGACTCCGGACTGCGCGTCGCCACGGCGGTCCGCCGCCTGCGCCCCGGCACGCCCGTCATCCTCATGACCGGCCGCCCCGGAACGGACACCGCGATCCCGGGCCTGCGCGCCGGGGCCTGCGACTATTTGATCAAGCCGTTCCGCCCCCGGGAGCTCCGGGCCTCGATCCGGCGCGCGCTCGCGCGCCGCCGCCTCGCCCCCGAGCTCGACATGGAGCGCGCGTCGCGCGCGGAGCTCCACGCCGCCTACAGCCAGCTCGCCAAGGTCGAGCGCCTGCGGGAGGCCATGCTCGCCATCGTCGGCCACGAGCTGCGCACGCCGCTGTACGCCGCGGAAATGGCGGCGCACCTGCTGGCCGGCGCGGAGCCGGGACCGAGCGCCGCGCGCACCCAGGAGCTGCTCGAGAGGAACCTCGCGCGCCTGCGCGTGACGGTCGAGGAGTTCCTGCTCCACGCCAAGCTGGCTGCGGGACGCGTCTCCGCCGCTCCCCGCCCCGCGGACCTCCTGGCTCTCGTGCGGCGCGAGGCGGACGGGGTCCGCCCGCTCGCCGAGGAACGGGGCCTCGCGCTTTCGATTGAGGTCGCGGGCGCCGCTCGGCCGACGCCGCTCGACGAAGAGCTCGCCGCCCAGGCCGTCCGCCACCTCCTGCTTAACGCGGTCCGCTTCAACCGCGACGCAGGCGCCATACGGGTCGCCGTCTCCTTCGAGGCGGAACAAGCGCGCGTGAGCGTCTGCGACGACGGCCCCGGAATACCGGCCGCGGAGCTCGGGCGCGTCTTCGACCCGTTCTACCAGACCGCGGACTACCTCACGCGCCGGGTCGGAGGCCTCGGCCTCGGCCTGGCCGTCGTGCGCCTGGCGATGGACGCGCACGGCGGAGCCGTCCACACCGCCAGCGCGCCGGGCGAGGGGGCCCGGTTCACCTTGGTTTTCCCGATCTACGCGCTCCAAGCGGCGGAAGGAAGTTATGTTGTATAAGGTTTTGGACATGCTGCGCACTAAGCTGCGGGTGAATCTCCGGTCTCTCGCGCTCGGCGCTCTTACCCTCGTCGCCGTGGGCGCAGCCGCGGCCTTCGCCGAGTTCCTCTTTCTCCGCGCCGAGAAATCGCATTTCCTCGCCACTCGCCTGGACCACCTCGCGGTCGTGGCCGACCTCAAGGCCGGCAGCATCCGGGACTTCCATCATGAGCGCCTGCACGATCTCAATATCTACGTTTCCAACATCCAGCTCGTGCCGGGTTTCCAGGACGCGCTGCGCGGCGACGCCGCGACGCTCCGCCACCTCGCGAAAATATTCGATCCCCTGTTCGTCTTCGGCGACTACGAGAGCGTGGCTCTCGTCGACCGCCGCGGCCGTCTCGTCCTGCTCGTCCCGGCGGACGCCGATCCGCCCCGGCCTTCGATCGTCCCCGCGGGCGCCCCGCGCTTCCTCGGCATTCGCCGCTCCGCCTCCGGCAAGGCCGTCCTGGAATACGAGGCCCCGATCGCCGGCGGCTCCCGGCTGATCACCCGGGTCAGGAGCAGCGCCTTGCTCTCGCCCCTCACCGAGCGCTGGCCCGGCGTCGAGAAGACGGCCGAGACCCTTCTCTTCCAGCGCGACGAGAACTCCCTGCTCGCGCTCAACGATTTCCGCTATGCGAAGAATTCGGCGTTCACTTTACGCACCCCTCTCGGCTCCGAGATGATCGCGGCCCGCGCAGTGAGCGGCGAAGCCGGCACGATCCTGGGGCTCGACTACCGGCGCGTGCCCTGCTACGCCGCGATCCGCCGCCTGCCGCAGTTCGACTGGATCCTCGTCGTCAAGGCCGACGAGGTGGAGCTCCTCGCCCCCCTGCGCGAGAAGGCCCGCCTTCTCATCCTCGCCTCCCTGGGGACCTTCGCCTTGGTCGCCGCCCTGCTCGTCCTCTTCCTCCGAAACCAGGCCGACCGTCTGCGCGCCGAGGCCGACGCCGAGCGGCTCCTCCTCTCCACCGCGATCGAGCAGGCCGGCGAAAGCATCGTCATCACCGACAAAGACGGCCGCATCATCTACACGAACCCGGCCTTCACCCGCGCGACGGGCTACTCGCGCGAGGAAGCGCGCGGCAAGACCACCTCCGTCCTCAAAAGCGGCCGCCAAGACGCCGCATTCTATAAGGCCCTGTGGGAGACGGTGACCCGGGGCGAGATTTGGAAGGGACGGTTCATCAACCGGCGCAAGGATGGGACCTTCTTCGAAGAGGACGCCACGATCACGCCCGTGCGCGACCAGAGCGGAGCCATCAGCCACTACATCGCCGTCAAGCGCGACGTCAGCGCGGTCAAGTCCCTCGAGGACCAACTCTTCCACTCCCAGAAGATGGAAGCCATCGGCCGCCTCGCCGGCGGCGTCGCCCACGACTTCAACAACATCCTGACGACCATCAACGGCTATGCGGAGATGCTCGCCGACACCGTGCCGCCGGAGTCCCAAACCGCCGCCGACCTCGCGGAGATCCTCGGCGCGGGGCGGCGCGCCGCGCTGCTCACGCGCCAGCTCCTCACCTTCTCCCGCCGCGCGCCCTCCGACCCGGTCACGCTCGACCTCCGCGCCCAGGTCCGCGCCATCGAGAAGATGCTCCGCCGCACGCTGGGCGAGGACGTCCGGCTGATGATCGACCTCCCCGACGAGCCCCTCTGGGTCCGGACCGACCCGGGGCAGATGGACCAGGTCCTCATGAACCTGGCCGTCAACGCCCGCGACGCGATGCCCCGCGGCGGGACGCTGACCGTCCGCGCCTGCGTCACGGAGTTCGAGTCCGCGGAGATGCGCATGCTCGGAGTCATCCCCGCGGGCCGCTACTCCACCATCGTCGTCGCGGACAACGGCAGCGGCATGGACAGCGATGTCCTCACGCGCCTCTTCGAGCCGTTCTTCAC